>JAJPIN010000064.1 GCA_021324715.1 Nitrososphaeria archaeon | reverse complement strand
TTCTTATAGGATATTTCAGACTTTTTCACCAAATCCAGAATATATAGTAATACTTATTCGGTTTGTTTGTATATTATAAATACTATTCTAAATAATCTGAACAGCTCAATTAATAATTGAAAAATCAAATTCTGGTACCAATAGGGTTGGATATTGAAATTAAAGTGGTCGGATGTAAGCAGAAAACTTACAATTTGATTTATATCAGCAAATGTCAATGTTCTGATAAGAGAGTGTTATTGTCCTTAATTAAAGAACGTTAAATATGTCGACGTATTTTGATTTGCATGACACTAAGATGTGATGATAATAATTTTAAAATTGAAAAGATAATCAAATTACTTAGGCATAAAATTTGACTATTTTTGTATTTGGTCTAATTATCTAGCGACTTGAGAGTAAACACAAATCTTGATCCTTCAAATTCGGTTATTCCTTGTCTTTCCCAATTTACTTCATAGTCATGTGTAATTTGTTTGCCAATTATGCTTATTCTCCTGGGTAGACCAGCAAAGAGAGATTCAACTTTTTCTAGATTTTTTGTCATTAATAGTGACCTTCTCCTCTTCATTAGATATTTAACTGCAACATTTTTGTGAAGATATCCTAACTCTTGGATTTTTTCCCTTCCGTCATCTATAATAAATTCACGCTTTGTCAATGCTGACAGTAATTTCATTTACTTAAAAAGACTCAATGTCAACTCTATTAGGACAATATGGGTTAATTTGATCATATTGTGTTCAAATAAGCAGAGCAAAAATTCTAACATTTTGTAATTTTTCGTACATATGGTAGTTTTTTAAATATAGAAGGAAGGTTTATTACTTTTATAGCATATTTATAATATATGTATTCTCAAACCTCTTCCGTACCACATGCAGTGAAACAAATTATAGGTACTAACATGTTATACTTTCAGGCTTTAAGCACGGGTATTGCTAATTATACAGCATTAGCACAGAAGATTAGACCAGAAGTTGAAAAACTGACCAATTCCGAAGTTAACATTAATACCCTTGTAGTAGCAATAAAACGATTTGCAGATTCTCTGGATGAGATTGACCATGAACATAATTCCGTTTTCGATGGAGTCAGAATGACTTTAACTGGTAGTATTATTGATGTTGATTTCAACGAAACCGAGGACATTTATCAAATTTTAGATGAAATATTTGAATTGGGCAGCGGATACAATATGTTTAGAACTAATAAGCAAATTCGCCTGTTTGCTGAAGATATAGACGAAATTAGAAGTATGCTTAGCTCCTCTAACAAAGTTGCCACGGGAGAAATAAAAGATGGGCTTTCTAAAATTACAATCACCATCCAATCAGGTAAGGAAAATACATATGAAGTACTATCTGTCGTTTTCTCTCTCCTACACAACAATCGTATTCAGCTATACAATGCGTTCTTCACACAAAATGAAATAATTTTGATATTAAGTATGAATGACGCAGCTAGAGCATACGAGGTCATTAGAGAAAAACTTTACAGCCATCAATAGGATTTATCTTCTATCTGCTCTGAGACATTACCAGAGTTGAATCCAAAAGAAAATGAGAGAAGTGGAATTTACCTATAGTATTGCACTGAAACTTTCTCTCCAGGTTTACCTTCTCTCTGAGCTTTAATCTTTTTCACACCTTCTTCAATATGCCTCATCATTACGTGTGCTTCTGATGCATGTCTTGCCGCTTCTTCAGGTGTAGGATATTTTGCTAGATATTCGTGTAGTACCAATGATACAGCTGTGTTAATAACAGAGCTGGTGTCTGCACCACTGAAACCATCCGTCATTTCAGCAATTCTGCCCAAATCGACATCCGAACCGAGCGGTTTATCTTTACTATGTATGTCCAATATTTTTAGTCTTGCCGCCTTATCGGGTAATGGTACTAGCAAGATCTTATCAAACCTCCCAGGTCGTAACAATGCAGTATCAATAATATCAGCTCTGTTAGTTGCAGCCAGAACTACTACTCCCGAAAGTGACTGGATACCATCTAATTCGGTAAGCAATTGTGAGACTACTCTTTCTGTAACCATACTGTCTCCCCCCATTCCTCTAACAGGGGCTATTGAGTCTATTTCATCAAAAAAAACCACACATGGAGCTGCCTGCCTTGCTCTTCTAAATATTTCCCTAATACCACGTTCTGATTCTCCTACCCACTTGCTCAACAACTCTGGTCCCCTTACACTAATGAAATTTGCTTCGGATTCTGTGGCAACAGCTTTGGCAAGTAGTGTCTTACCAGTCCCTGACAGGCCGTGTAATAATAAACCCTTGGGCATGGCATGTCCAAGTTTAGTATAAAGTTCTGGAAATCTTAGTGGCCATTCTACAGCTTCCTGTAATTCACGTTTAATATCCTCTAGCCCACCAATTGCAGACCAAGGAACATCTGGCGATTCCAAATATACTTCCCTCATTGCAGAGGGCGTAACTTCTTTCACTGCATTTTCAAAATCCGCTTTAGTGACTATGAGTTTATTCAAGACATCCGGAGAGAGTTTTTCATCTTCCAAATTTAATTCAGGTAGCAATCTTCTCAGACATTTCATAGCAGCTTCTTTACAAAGATATTCAAGATCTGCTCCAACAAAGCCGTGCGTTACTGCAGCTATTCTATCTTGTTCTACATCGGTATCGAGTGGCATATTCCTTGTATGAATTTGTAATATTTCGAGTCTTCCACGCTTATCTGGAACTTTGATTTCAATTTCTCTATCGAATCGCCCTGGTCTTCTGAGGGCAGGGTCTATAGCGTTTGGTCTATTTGTAGCCGCAATTACAATAACCTTACCTCTTGCCTCAAGTCCATCCATGAGAGATAATAATTGAGAGACAACTCTCCTTTCGACTTCACCAGTAACTTCCTCCCTTTTGGGAGCAATTGAATCTATTTCGTCAATAAATATTATGGAAGGTGCCTTTTCTTTTGCTTCCTTGAAAATTTCTCTCAACCGAGCTTCAGATTCCCCATAAAATTTACTCATAATTTCGGGTCCAGAAATACTTATAAAATGAGCATTACTTTCATTTGCAACGGCCTTTGCGAGAAGGGTCTTTCCAGTTCCAGGAGGCCCATATAGTAATACACCTTTTGGTGCTTCGATACCTAATTTCTCAAAGATTTCAGGGTGTCTCAGTGGCAGTTCTATCATTTCTCTAACTTTTTGGATTTCTTCCTTTAAACCCCCAATGTCTTCGTAGGTTACCTGAGGAACACCTCTGAGTGTTTCGCCTTTTTCTGCAATGTGGAATATAGTTTTCTGAGTCACCAATACAGCATCTGATGCTGGTGTTACTCCTATTACCTGAAACGTAAGTCTACCACCAAAATAAGGGACCATTACATTATCTCCTTTAATCAACGGCACACTCTCAAGTGCATCAGCAAGGTAACGCTCATCAATGGGTGGTATAGCCTCCAATGGCGCAACAATAACCTTTTCTGCAGGAACGGCTTTTATCTTTCGCACAATCACGGTGTCCCCAATGGCAACACCTGCATTGTTTCGTACCAGACCATCAACTCTAACTATTCCTTTGCCCTCATCAGAAGGATAAAGTGGTAGACATTTTGCGACAGTCCTTCTTTTTCCACGAATTTCTATAACGTCACCTGTAGATGCAGTTAAAGAGTCCATTGAATCATAATCGATTCTAGCCACTCCACGACCTACGTCTCGAGTATATGCTTCGAGAACCTTCAGTGAGAGAGTGTTTTGACTCACGATATCAAGTACTATCGTACCTATCTTTATACCTTTGTCGGGGTTACTCTTAACAAATTTTCTGAAGTCGGAAATCCGAAAAAAAGTACGGTATTATCTATCATTAACTAATTTTTGAAAAATATATCTTACTATGTCAATCCTGCTGATCCGACAACAATTCAGTGGATTGAAGAATTAAACTAATAGACTCACTAAAACTTGACACGGAATTCTGTTTTTTCCAAAAGATTAAAATCAAGATATATTTAATAATCTTATCGGTCTGTCTTGGGCAAAAGAACTCTAGTACGTAGACGGGGAAGAGGGGGAAAACAATTTCAGTCCATTAAAACTGGAAAGATTATACCTGCGAAATATCCAAATTTACAATTATCCGAACAAAAAAATGGTTCAATAGTTGACATTATTCACGAACGAGGAAGAGATGCGCCTTTAGCTAAGATTCAATTTGATAAAGAGTTTAGCTATCTGCCTGCTCCTAACGGCATGGCAGTTGGTGAAAATATCCAAATTGGAAATAACGTAGAATTTAAGCCAAATAATATTTTAGCATTGGAATCGATCCCAGACGGTACCCTTATTTGTAATTTGGAAAGGAATATAGGCGATGGGGCAAAGCTTGTAAAGTCAGCTGGATCATCTGCAGTAGTGTTTTCTCATACGTCTCAAGGAGTATCGATAAAATTACCATCAGGAAAATTTACAACTTTAAATTCTAAATGCAAGGCAATGATAGGAGTTGTTTCTGGTGCAGGGAGAAAAGAAAAACCATTTCTAAAGGCAGGAAACAGGGCCAAATACATGATTGCGCATGGTAAACTTTATCCCAAGGTTAGAGGAATAGCGCAAGCCGCGGTATATCATCCACATGGAGGCGGGAGACATCAGCATGTAGGTCGCCAATCATCAGTAGGGAGAACAACTCCACCTGGGAGAAAGGTGGGAAATATCGCTCCACGAAAAACAGGTAGAGCCAGAATAAAAGAAAAGACCGGATAGACATATGCCTACAAAGTCTATTTAGTAGCGTTATTCGTAATGAATATTGTAATCAATTTACTGGGAATATGACGATGAAATTCAATACGATAATAGCACTAATGCAGAAGACGCTTCAAAATAACAATCTTCTTAGACCCACCGCCTTGAAAAACTTACAAATTCAAGAAGACGGAGACCCCTTTAAAATACTGATAGGAACTATTTTGTCGGCACGAACCCGGGATGAGATTACAACCAAGGTAATTGCAGATCTCTTCTCTGAATTTAAGGACGCTCACATGTTATCCAAAGCAAATTTGAAAAAATTAAAGAAGGTGATTCAAAAAATCGGCTTCTATAATGTAAAGGCGACCAATATTAAAGAGGTATCACGAATAATAGTTGAAAAATTTGATGGAAACGTTCCTTCCAATATAGATGATCTTCTTACATTACCAGGAGTCGGTAGAAAGACTGCAAATTGTGTGCTTGTATATGGCTTCAATAGACCCGCCATTCCAGTAGATATTCACGTTCATAGAATTTCTAATAGAATTGGAATTGCTGATACCAATAAACCTGAGGAGACTGAAATTGTCTTGCAGAAATCAATTGATAAAAAATATTGAAGAAAAATAAACGAAACTTTTGTTACTTTTGGTCAAAACGTATGTTTGCCGAAGAATCCAAAGTGCGGTGTTTGTCAATTGACGAAGTTATGCAAATATTACGAAAAAAATATCTAATCACGTTTCTTTCTATATAACAGAACCAGTAAAATTGCTCCTGTGGCGATGATCGTTATTAGTGGCATGTAGTATAACGGAGATTCGGCAGGATTACCGAATAGAACTTCGAATGAAATTGTACCACCATTTGTATTGTTTGCATCATTTACTTGATCTTTACCATATATTGAAACTGATCCTACAATAAAATCATTCAATGACAGCTTATCGATTATAATTCTCTTGCCGTTAGTTATGGTTAAACCCTGATTGTTTGCGTGGGCTACAAAAATTGGTTGGTCCCTAGACCACCCGTCTTTATCTTGTTCGTACACTCTAATATATCCTGATTCGTTTGTATTAATCGCGACCCAGAATTTTCCAGTTCTATCGCTAAACATTGCTAGTTCTATAAATTTGTCGCTTGGAGATGGTTCTTGAATCTTTACTACAGTTTTGGCATTTTCTATATCAGTATAGGATAAATTATTTTGGATAGTCATTTGCCAGTTCGTCGGTATCGGTTTTGAGAAATTGTAAACTAATGGTTCTCTCCTGTTTTTATTCGATGCGTCGTAATCTACTATAAATCGTTCAGAATTCTTTGTTTTCACAATGTCGTGAACACTACTTTGGCTATTAACTGAGGCCATAGGATAAACTATTAAAAATGCTGTTGCAAATAGTCCTAGTTGCAGTAACTCTATCAAGTTTTATCACCTACAAATGGTTTTTGCGACTTGAGGATTAAATCTGAGACTTCTGGACGCATCATATGTTTCTCAGGAACCTTGCCAGAATTTACCAATTTGCGAATCATAGTTCCACTTAGTTCTTCCTTTGATTCTACTCCATGTGGACATATTTTTTCATTAGCATATGACAAACATTTCTTGCAGAAATAAAAAGATGGAAAGGTTACAGGTTTTATATCCAAATCAGGATATTCATTAAATATTTCTTGGGCGGCAAAGGGTGGATAGTAATTGCCTACTCCTGCGTGATCCCTGCCTACAATGAAATGTGTACATCCAAAATTTTTCCTCATAATTGCATGATGTATGGCTTCGCGTGGGCCTGCATACCTCATAGTTGTATGAATAGTAGAAAACAATACTCTATTTTTCGGAAAATAGTTCATGATTAATGACTCATAGGTATTGATTATTAGGCTATCAGTAAAATCTCCTCTCTTTTTTTTGCCAATTAGCGGGTTGATGAATAATCCATCATAAATATTCAAAGCAGCTTTTTGTAGCATTTCATGAGCAACATGAGGGACATTTCTAGTTTGAAACCCTACGACTGTTTTCCACCCCCGCTTGGTAATCTCAGAACGTGTTTCTGAGGGATGCAACCTAAACTTTTGCATTTCGTCATTCCCTATCATACGAAAAACTTCCAGTCCTCCACCAACTAGAAACTCTTTCATCTGAAATAATCTGTTTACCGCGGGATGATTGACGTCAGTAGTTCTGTAAACTGCATTTGCGACATTCTCTTTATTATATCTGTAAATATCTTCTACATGCAATATTCCAAATTTTTCATTACCTGAACATAGAACGACATCTCTTAAATCCTTCATTTGCATTGCTATTTCCTTTTCTTTATCAAGAACGATAGGTATGGTCCAGGGAATACTGTTACTTAATCTTCCGTCCTTAAGGACTGTCAAAAAATCATCTTCTATCATAAAACCTTCTAGAGGACTAAAGACACCAGTTGCAATATTTTCCGCATCATTTCTGGTATCAGAAGATACTTCAAAAGTCTCCAAATCTTCATACTTTCTTTCAATGAATTTATTAATTAATTTACCACCATGTGGTAAGATAAGATTAATTGTCAATAGAAATCATTTACCTTCTTTCCAATGCAGGCCACATTCTTTATGAGTATCAATTTCCCACCACCACCTTCCTGAACGTGGGTCTGCGCCTTGCTCGACTGCCCTTGTACAAGGTTCACAACCAATGCTAGGGTACCCTTTATCGTGTAATGCGTTATATGGAATTTTATTCTCACGGATATACGCCCAAACTTCGTCATTAGTCCAATCGGCTAATGGGTTTAATTTAATAATATTGTTGTTTAGTGTGTCAACCTCTATCTTCATAATCTTATTTCTAGTAACTGATTGTTCACGACGAAGTCCTGTAATCCAACAATCTGACTGCGTTAGGGCTCTTTTCAATGGTTTAATCTTTCTAATATTGCAGCAAAGTTTTCTGTTTTCCACGCTATCATACATTAAATTCATTCCTTTGTTTGCGACCATCTCTTCCAATTCACTTGGATCTGGGAAATACACATTAATTTTAATGTCATATTTTTTTCGTATTTTATCAATAAGATCATAAGTCTCTTGGTTTAGCCTACCAGTATCCAGGGTAAATACTCTAGTAAGATTCCTGTTTATTTTGCACATCATATCTATTAATACGACATCTTCGGCGCCAAAGCTAGACGCAAGTACCATTTTATCACCAAATTTCTTGAATCCCCACTTTAGTATCTCAGGTGCATGTTTTGATTCTACTTCAGCAATATCCTTTATATCGCTTAACTTGGCTTTTTCCTTCTGGTTATCATGATTTATCTGCATTATTTTTAATTTGATAAAAATAGGCTTATAATTATTATTATTTTAATCTAATTAACATAATAAGGTTAATTAACTTAAATATACTTGAGTAGTCTTAACCTTTAGGAAGATTCAATATTAGTGTTACATATGAGTGATATGAGGGGGTTTTAGTTTTTGGCTGATGATTTTTGGCAAAACATACTCAAATATCAAAATCTAGGCTTTGATCCCATTGGATGGATATCAAATTGCTCCAATGAGGTTGATTATTTTTCGTTAGGAAATTCCTTTGAAAAGATAAAACACAATTCATGGGCCAACTTGTCATGGTTTGATTCATTTCAATATAGTGGCAGAAACCCCGATATAACACGCAGAATATACAACGTAAACGAATCAATTTCAGACGATTTGAAAAACAAGAAAATTATTTCATTGATGAGAATTCACAATGATGTAGCAGAAGATCAACAAAAACTATCCCATCTTCTAAATGATTTTTTTGGTAAGAAATCTCCGAAACACCAGTTAAGAAGGGTGGTGCTCACCACTACTTCGCAGTACGAATCACAATTTGGACTCGTTGACTATATTGATACACATAGAGGAAATAAATTAGGATATACTGCTGTCAATATTTCTTCTGGCAAACTAATCGATCCTGACGAGGAACCAGATTCAATGGTTAATACCTCAATCGGCTTAGCGGGGGCACTCGAGAATCTCTTATTACTTGGATGTACCTCAGGTTTTAGAATATTACCGATATACGACGCACCAGACGAGGATCTTCTCGACAAAATTAGAACTAATAACGATAAATTTGCAGCAAAATATAATCTGCTGCTTGACGATTATAGTTCGCTTAAATTAGGCAAACTTTTCTTTGGAGCCACGGCATATGCTCACTCAACTAAGGAATTACCAGTAAGATATGATCTCATTCAACCCGGCATGGTATTAATATTGACTGATAAATTTGGTTCATTGACCCCATTGAGCATTTATACAATAAGTCAAATCAGTGAAATGAATTCCATTATTGGTAAGCATGAATCGGTTGACATTAGCGTCAAGAATGAAATAATAAAATCATTAACGCAACCCAGGTTTTCTTTGGGCAAGATAATTTCAAAATATTGTCCAGACTTTGGAAAGGATTTTGATACCAACGCAAATATTGTGAGTGTTTATCCCGTCAGTTCGGACGGGATTTCAGCATTGGTTAATTTGTCTAAAATTTCAAATACCCACTTAGTAATAAACGAGGTTCCAATGCAATGTGAGGAATTAGCTCGGTTTGCTACAGATGAATTTCTTGTATCTAACTCAACAGCCTCTACAAATGGATGTCATTTGATAATTTCAACTGAAGCTTTGGCCCCACTAATTTTGGAAGATCTGAGAAAACATAATTTCAAATCACAAATAATAGGATTTGTTACTGATAAAGAACGGCCAATGGTTACCATAAATAATAATATCAATAAATATGTGGCAGCAAAGCACATTACATCACTTTTCAGCATGTCGTCATGAATTTCGTTATCGGGAAATACTAATAGATTTTTAGAAATATTTTATTATTTGAAAAGTAGTAAATAATTATGAATGTATCAATGATTGATAGCTGCATATTCTGCAATATCGCTCTGAAGAAGATTGATGCCAGGATGGTAGACGAAAACGAAAATGCAATTGCATTTCTTGATGCTTTTCCATTGAAAGATGGTCACACCCTGGTTATTACAAAAAAACACTATGAGAAGTTACAGGATGTTGAACCTGATCAAATCATCGATCTATTTAAATTGGTACACAAAATATTACCGTCTATAGAAAAAGGGACAGGTGTACAAAGTTCCTTAATAGCTATTCACAATGGTAAAGACGCAGGACAAGTAATACCACATTTACATGTACACATAGTACCAAGAAGAATTGGCGACGGTGGAGGTCCAATTCATTCCATGTTTGATTCAAGCCATAGATTAAGTGAGCATGAAATGGATGAGGTACTCAAACGCATTAGACAATAATCTTGAGCAGACCGTCTGGGGAGATATTTTTTAGTCTGGTTTTGTCTCTAGACTGATGTCTACAAGCTGCCTTAAATTACTAATTGTGAAATTTGGAATCTCATCTTGGTCTCTAACCTCTTGTAGCTTAAAAATAGAGTTAGTGAACCTTATAGTAATTATTCCCAACGTATTTGCAACTTGCAAGTGTGTGTCAAGTCTGTCTCCAACCAGTACAGATTCGCCCAATCTTATATTCAACACATTTAAAACCAATCTAAGAATTTCTTTATCCGGTTCCCTACTATCTTCATAGGAGAAAATACAGCAATTAAAATATCTAGATAATTCATATTTATCCAAGATATTCAATATCATCTTGTCCTCGTTGGCAATAATTCCTATCTTATAATTTTCTGAAAGAAGTTCAAGTGTACCTTTTGCTTCTTTGTATGGATGTAAGAAATGTTTTTCAGCAAATTCAATAGATGGATAAAAATATTTTAAAATTATTTTTTCATATCCCGCTGGCATCAACACTCTACAAATTCTAATAACCAGTTCCTCTATCCCATTTTTTGACAATTTTCTATTCTTTATGATATCGAACTTGATTGCTTCATAATTTCTACTATCAATCCTTGTACCAAATTGATTTAATAAATATAATAATCTAGAATCAAGATATGAATAGTAAATTTTATCGTCTATTAACACTCTTCCCATAAGGAACATAAAAATCAATGTCGTGCATCCCCATAATTTAAAATGCCACGCCACTTTTTATCATAAGTATAAAAAAGCATCGTTACCTTTGGCCCTACGTTTTTCTTTTGATTTCAATATATGATTGCCTAAGTAGGACAAAAATTAGAGAAAAAATTGTTACCGCTGTTGAGAGATGAATTGCAACTAGTATAGGATTCAATTTGGTGGACACAACAAAAATCCCCATAACAATTTGGGCGATAACCAATGAAGTAACAATTATCACAATTAGTTTATTTAAATCCCATTGACTTTTTCTAATAAAAACTAAGGATATACTAGTAAAGATAGCAGCAATTATGGCCACTAATCTGTGAAAGTGTTCATAGAAGAATTTCTCCTGAGGAATCGTGAAACCGTTTGGGCATAGGGGCCAACTAGAACAAGCTATACCCTTGTTTAACGATGAAATATAAACCCCTATAAGCATAGTTGCATAAATTAAACCCAGGGATACAAAGGGCAATATTAAATTTAAAGTCCTGATATTTTTCATATCCAATTATTGTTTTGTCATCTTCGGTTTACTAAATCTTAAGACATTGCATCGATATACATGAATTCATTGAAATTAAAATAACTGAAGGAAGTGGAATCATAATAGTTCTTCATCTATCTGATCAATTTTGTCAGCATAAGTAGCACAATTACATCCCATTATTAGGCATTTTCCTATGTTGAACAGAGAGTGTTTTCTATCTTTAGTCTTTCCTAGCTCATGTGCTACGTAGACATGACCGCAATTATTGCAGTTCACAGATGGTAAAAACCAGACATCTGTTATTAACATTTTCAATGTTGAATCAATGAGACTCAATGTAGGTAAAATCTATCTCAGTTCCGTTTTTATATGATATATCGATATTCTATAATTGAAAATCCCGATACACAATGAACATTAGCGAATTTATCTCTACTTTGCCCGGTTCGATCCTTAAAGGAAATAATATCAAAATGCCAGATAATGTTATAAGAAGAATGTTCAACCTTGCATGTCTTGATGCGAGAGATATTTTTTATGATCTTGGTTGCGGAAATAGTGATGCTATTTACATCGCTTCGACAGAATATAAAGTAAAGAAGGCTATAGGAGTTGAAAAAAGTAAAACAGCTGTAAGAGAAATTGTAGGAAAGACACAAAAATTAAAAAACGTTAAGGTAGTCATCAATGATATACGTAGGATGGATATCTCTGATGGTAATGTGTTTCTTTTTTTGTCAAATGATGATAGAATCATACAAAAAATGATACGAAAATTCTCTTCAGAATTGAAATTTGGTAGTAAAATAATTTCGATATGGTCTCCACCAGGTCTAATTATGCCGGACAAAATTGATTTTCCTTTTTTTGTGTCAAGCACTCCATTCAAGTTTGCAGTGAGTATTGAAGAACAAATCAAAGTTGTTTATGGCCAGAAATGCCTGGATTTTACGGCAGCGTGGATGTTAGGCGACAAATATCTGGAAAGTTTGGAGGTTGTGCCATCTCAGTATAAGAGGTTTCTCAACATTCTATATGCAATGATAATTTGGATAAATGCATGGAAAATGAAGGTATCATGTGAAGATGAGATCCCGCCTCCAGTTGAATCATATCTGGGCATTCTACGAACATTCTTCAACATAGACATGTCGTCTTTAATTGAACATTAAGGTTAGTTGTGCCTAAAAATAAGCCTTTTGTCAGAATTTAATTTTTTTATTATACCAGCCGAACCATCCTAATTTCTTAAAATACCAAACCATTACCAATGATGGAACTATAGCAATTGTTAGTAATATTATGAATGAAGTATATGGGCCAAGAAAATCTGGGCTGCCAGTGATAATACCACCTGGGAGGTTAATATTCATTCCATAATAAGTACCAATTACCGTAGCAGGAATGGAAAGAGTAAATAGAATAGTGAGAAGAGACAATATTTTATTTGATTTTTCCGTACTTAACATGAAATCAGTGTCCTTGAAAATTTCTATAGTTTCTTTAGATTCCTCAAGAACTTCAAGAACCTTATCTGTATGATCTCTGACATCATCGTAATAATCAGTCAAATCTTCTTCAGAAAATCTTTGCATTTCTTTGCTGAGTTCCAATATAATTCTGCTTAAAGGAACAACTACTCGCCTAAGAGTTGTTATCTCTCTCCGCAATAATGAAATGTCCCTTGCTATTGCAACTTTCTCATCAAACACTAAATCTTCTATGTCATCCAAATTTCCTTCAAGTTTCATTAAGACATGTAATAAATCATCAACCATAAGATCTATTATACTATGTAAGAGATAACCAGAAGATGATCCCATGAATATTTCCTTCTCTTTTTCACTATCTTTGCAGAGATTAAACCTTTCAATGAGTGGTTTGAGTTCTCCTTGTTGTATTGTAATAAGATATTTAGGACCGGCAAATATTGCAAGCTGAGTGGAACGAAAACTCTTATCTTCATCCACAGTGGGAAAGTGTAAGATTACGAAAATATGATCCTGATATTTGTCAATTTTAGGAATTTGCTTTTTGGAAAGAGAATCCTCAATATTAAGTTCGTGAAATGGGTATTTTCCTTCCAATAATTTTAATTTTTTCCTGGTGGGTTTTTGAATATCTATCCAGATCAGATTCTTATTAATAATTGAATCAAGTTGATCAGAATATTCAATCTTTGTCATCTGCCCTCATTCTTAATTATGACTAAAGGGTTGAAATATTGTATATTAAGATATCTAAATAATGGACAAATAGCATAAATTAAGTTAAAATAATACAGAATTATTTCTAAGCTCATGGTAAGGGTAGTTGTGGGAAAAACTTCAGATATTGAAGAAGGCAAGTTGGTGCATATTACAGCTAGTGGAAAGGAGCTCGTAGTAACTAAATTAGATGGAAATTATTACGCAATGGACAATATCTGTACCCATGCTGGAGCAGAGCTTCATGAAGGAGAACTAAATAATGGTGAATTAACGTGTCCATGGCATGGAGCCAAATGGGATGTCAAAACAGGGAGCTTAATTTCGTTCCCCCAAAAATTAAAACCATTACAAAGCCACAAGATATTGATAGAAAATGAAACGCTGTTCATCGAGGTATAGATTTAAAGTCACGACATGATTCGTGATCCTTATGTTTTTGGATTGATATAAAATTGATAATTTACCAAGATAAACTATATTTCGATAGTACAATACATTACCAAATTAAGGGACAATAGTCCTAATAACTTCAGCTTAGGAGATAAATTATCATCGTGAATGCCGAGTGTATAATCAATTATGATATCGTTCTTCTAAGTTATCGATATCTTAATGACGTTTTGGGTTACTTTAAGCAAATGTACCTTTCAAAAAGTAATAAGGTGGAATGACAAGATTAAGGTTCTGAACAGTGGCGATTTATATTATTTGTAACTAACGGGGCTCTGAATCCATGAATTAGACACCTAAAATAGGATCTTGATCAAGGGATGGGTCGCTACGAATCTACATTTTCAAGCAGCAAATCTTAAAGATCATATTTGGCAAATCAAATAAATGTGATCGCAATTTTTTCATTCCTAAATATTTGAAGATTTCTAGAGTAATAGTCAAGAGTCATAATTGTAGTTTTTAGTTTTAGGCTGGAATTATTGATTTATATAGACTTATAATAAATATGGCATAACTGAATCAATTTATGAAGCTTGATGTCCCAAGATTTACAGAGAGATTTGGATCGGTAAGTCTACATGGAGTTCAACGTGTGTACGAGTTGGATTCTGGACACAAAAATAAACAATCAAAAACTGAATCTGAGATAATTCGTTCTATAGATGATGAAATCATATCCAAAATAGAGTCTGAAATGGCAATTGTAATTCCTATAAAAGGAGAACGTTTAAAGCTTTTAGAAGGAGTCCTTAGCGGCATTCCACATGATTGTTTGACAGTAATTGTATCAAACAGTCCTAGAGAACCAATTGATAGGTATAAACTAGAGAAACAGGCCTTTGAACAATTTAATAGATTCACAGAAAAAAAATCAGTAATCATACATCAAAAGGATCCGGGTCTAATCAAGGCTTTAGAAGAAGTAGGGTATACAGATCTTTTTGATTCTGATAGTAAAATTCGTAACGGTAAAGGAGAAGGGATGTTCATTGGTATGCTCGTTTCAAAAATGATGGGAAAAAAATATGTCGGGTTCGTTGATTCTGATAACTATGTACCCGGTGCGGTGAACGAATACGCAAAAATATTTTCATCAGGAATTGCGTTATCTACTACACCATACGCTATGGTTCGTGTATCTTGGATTTACAAACCAAAGATTTCCGAATCTGGGGTGAGGTTTTCCAAACTTGGTCGGGTCTCTGAAATGACAAATCAATTCTTGAATCTCATGATATCATACTATACTGGATTTGAAACTGAGGTTATTCGAACAGGAAATTCTGGAGAACACTGCATGTCAATTCAGTTGGCAGAATTATTGACATACTCATCTGGTTTTTCCATCGAGCCCTATGAAATAGTTAACTTGTTGGAACAGTTCGGTGGCATTACTCCACCCGAACACAAGGACACCATGGAGAAGGGAGTCGAGGTAATGCAAATCGAAACGAGAAATCCGCATTTTCATGAGGAAAAGGGAGATTTGCATATAAAGGAGATGTTCTTACAGGGCTGGGGAAGCATTTTTCATAGCAAATTATGTCATCCGGAATTACGTGAAAAATTAAGGGCAGAGCTAATTTCAAGAGGAATTTTAGAAAAAGTCAAGGAGCCTCCAGAATTACCTAAAATGCGACCGTTCAAGGATCTTGATATCGTCAAATTTGAAAAAATCTTAAAGGAACAAACCAATACGTTAACAATTTTCGAATAATATTATATCGTGACCATATCTGTACACAAACCAGAATATACTATTTTAGTGGGAGGTCTACTGATTGTCTATAACATCGCAAGTCTCACTTTTCATTATCTTACGTATAATCAACAAAGGGGTTACTATCAAAATTGGGATGCTTATTGCAATGAATAGACTTTGAAAGGGAGCGAGTATGGAGACCGCTGCACTAGTGCCAAAACCGACAATGATTGAAAATAAGCTCCCTGCACATGTTGGACAACCGATGAATAAACCACTAAATATACCAAAAGTTGAAGCGATTGAAAATTTTCTAGGGGATTGATCTTTAAACTTTCTGAGAAAGCTCGCATTTAATGCAAAATTAATACCAACTAATGTAGAAACGATTATTGCAAGTATTAGATTCAAGGGAATTATCAAAATGGAAAATAATTCCGTAAGTTGTATCGTAATCATTGGAACATATCCAGGATAGTTGCAACATAGAGTGACAGATATCGAAGGAGCAGTATTTCCTACAACATCATCATGATATATTAGAATTTGAGATAAGAATCCAAAGAAAACTCCATAGAAAATGGAAGAAACAATGAATATCACCCAGTAAGTCTTGGTGGTTAAAATCCTAGAGACATATCCAAGATAACTCCTCTCATGATTTGGCCTTAATGATTCAGATTGAAGAATAAGATAAGATCCATAACCACTGGCAGCTAATGAGACTACTATGAGGAAAATAACGGCAATGGCCAAGTTGTACAATTTAGCAACCTCAGGTAATGATTGATTTGAACTGAACAATGAATATAAAAAAATAGCAAAAATTATGGAAAAAACGCTTAGTGAAATAATGCGTATCCCTCTATTTCGAAGCGATTCATAATTCTCAACCATGACCAATAACCAAAACTGATTTAATTTACAAAATGCAATTCAATCTATATTAATCTAATTCGAGTAACCATATGCTCTTTTGGATAAAGTCTAAATTAATCAGAGTATAAAAGAAAATATGAGCGAACCTTTCATAAGCGAAGGATATATCACAGCATCCATAAGCTTTGTGGGTTTTGTCGATAAACTTGGTCTTGAGGGACTTCTTACTCTAAAATCCGATGATGGTAGAGAATTTCCTATACGTGCATTTTCTGGAGAAGTGGCAAGACACATCCTAAGATTTAAGGAAGGTGACAAAAGTACAATACCCACAATATACAACCTTATTGAAGAAATATCATCCCTTCAAGATTTATTATTGGTCGAAGTTAGGATTTACAGAAATGGTCCCGTATTAAGGTCTAACCTCTATTTCAAAACACGGAAGGAGATCATAACCTTAAGGAATTATCGCGCTTCTGATTGTATTGCACTCGCTGCTTTTTTTGATGTTCCTATCAAAGTAAGGAAAAATCTGTTTGAGGAAACAATTGAGCAATAGTTTATGTCATTTAGGTAACTAATGCGAATAGCTTGTTGGAAGCCAAACCTTTTTTCACTTCCATTGCAATCCTCCGTCCAACACCAAACGTGTGACCGTATGAATATTTTGTGTATGGAGATGTTGTTGCCATTATAGGATTTCCAGGAACTCTTAGCGAGACATC
>JAJPIN010000198.1 GCA_021324715.1 Nitrososphaeria archaeon | reverse complement strand
ACGGATCTTTTATGATAACAATTAGTGCAAGCATCTTCCTTTGACATATTTAATCACAGATTATTCTATTTTATAATCTTTTTAATAAGATCCATTTTGGAACAATACAGGACAAATGAGGGCTTACCACCTTTTGCCTCTTTCAGGTTGTTCGTTCGAGATATTCATGAAGAGTTTCTTGCTTCTGATACCTGCAATAAGCTTTGGCTCAAATTTAACAATAATGGGAGTGGATCTAATCGTATTAGCGCTGTTTACGTTACTGGTAACATAAGTCAAGAGTTATTCTAGCGAGATGTATTATCCTTTGCACGAAGTTGAAGATCTCCGCTATTTTGAAGTAGATTTGAATTTAGAGATGTGTCAGGATCGGAGTTCTTCGTTTCGTTACTGGTAGATTTAAGTTTAAGATCCTGCCCGTTCTGAAGTAGATCAGAACTAGGTTGTCCCAGTATTGCTTGTTTCTTAGGATCTGTGCATTTTTCATACGCTTGACCATTTGCATCATGATAATATGAACATGTCTGGCAATACTTGTCACCGCGGCCAAATTGTCCAGGGTAGGATTTTTGATACCAACAACATGTTTGCTTACCGTTCTTCCACTCACAGTCTCCAGTATCAAATTTGGGATCTCTTATTGCGGCACATGCGTCAGGTAATGAGGAAGATGCATAAACTAATGGAACGAGTAACAGCGAAGTACTGAAAAAAATAAGATAGTTTATCCCCATACTCGTCTAGCAAAGCGTCATTCTATTAAGGGTTATGCTGAGAATAAATTTGAGAACAATTTTTCACCTCCGAATCTTCAATTTCTTCGTTTTGCATTTGTTTCACTTTTTATTTCAAGTGAATCCAATTAGAGAACTAATATCACAATGGGGCCAGTGGGATTTGAACCTTGCTTGTAAGTGGGGTCAGCTGCTCGGAGGAGATAATACAAGACTCAAGGCGATTAGAACCCCTCATGTACTAGGGTTTTACTAACTTGGTATTTAGCTTTTTGTCTCGATAATAATGACTATGTCATGAGGAAAAGACGTGAAAATAATAGATAATTCAGGTTAAGATTGCTTGGACAATATTTCGTTCGCTTCCGACTAACTACTGCAAATACCTAACTCGAGAACTTCGGCATCATCCACAAATGCGATGACATTGCTTTATGGTCTGATGTAAGATAACGGGTAGGATTCACTGTGAATCTGGAATTACATCTTTGTAATCAAAGTCAGCATTCTCACCAAAATAGAATCACCGAGCTAGTTTTATAATATCGTATCAGTAAAGGGATATGAAACGAATGACGCATGTAGATGACAACAGATCTTTGATTATCTACATCGTTACAGTTTTAATATTTTATACAAGCGGTGTTTGCTTTGCAATCGTCTATCAGGAAACTGAAGAGTTTCGTACCGAATCTGGATCTGAATTAATGACTTCACAGATAGAAGTTTTGTTTTTCACATTATGCGGTATTGCACATGTTCCAATCGGTTTCTGGGTCTATAAGAATAGGAAGAATGATGCTGGTCCTTACCTTATAGCAGTAACTGGATCATTACTTATAGTATTACTGTATATTCTGTATAAAATTATAGCTCCACCAATAAACGATGCACACGAAGATTTTGGAGTATTAAATATCCTTAGTAGAACTTTACAAGTATCAATAATCATTGCTGGGAGTTACGGTCTCTATTCAATCATAACATGGAAAAAGAAGATACTAGAATCTCTGAGATGAGCTAATTCAAATCAAGAGCAGCATATTGATTAGTACCTCCGTTGCTATCAGTGCCAAAACATTTTTGCCATCCATATGTCTTTTCATATTCAATGAAATAAATGAAATAAAGATTGCATTTTTTCCTTTCAGATTTATTTTGTTATTACGACATACACCTTAGTGGTACTTGTCTCAGTTCTAATTCCGGTGATTATGACTTCGTGCATTTGAAATCCATATTGATTTTTAAGCATGTACATTGTTACCCGAAGGTTCGAGTCAAAGTCGCAGGGTTCTATCAACTATGCCCCAAGATATTTTTTTGAACTTTCATACAGCACATGAACGAAGCTTGCCTTGTGATAGAACGGTATCACTCGTCTCATTCCACTTGGCGCCACTCGCTGTCAAGAATTTTCTTTTCTTTAAGATCTAACATTATCTCACCTGATCCTGCAATTTTTGTTATCCTTGCTCTATCGATCAATAGGTTCACAATGGCATCTGTCTCTTCCTTAGGCAGGTTCAATTGTTTGCCAACTTCATATCGATCAATAGCTTTCAGCTCACGTTCTGACAGGTCATATAATGTTTTCAAAAAGTGCTCAGGAATTGTCATATAGTTATATTATTTCAGTAGTTCTTGTTGTTACATTTAAGGCTTCATTTATTTCAATTCTCGTCATACAATGACAATAATATCCAAAACTACTGTGAGCTGACAGGGTCGTGGTAGTTTTATGATTCATTTATTTCAATAGTAAAATGACTAGTCAGGTTGCCAAAGTTATAGCCAACAATAGCGAATGATACAATCGTGCATTTTTCAAATTGCAACATATCTCCTCAAAACATGCCATTAACATGGTGGAGTGTGCAGGGATTTTTCCAGTAGTATAGTTATTTTTTTCTGCAAAGATACTGAAGTCATTCTTCAAATTCCTAATTTAAAGGAATAAAATTTTCTTTTTACTCCGAAACAATTTGATGGTTCATTTCACTACTAGTACTGGACAATGAGCATATGTTACTATATCACTAGCAACACTCCCTAGCAGCATTCTTTTAAATCCAGTCATCCCTCTGCTCCCTACAACTATTATATCTACATTGTTATCTTCTGCATACTCTACAATCTCTTTTACCACTGATGTAATACCAACAATAATATCTGTCTTAACACTCAACTTCTTTTCTGCTGCCTGCTGTTTCACCTTGTCTACGTACGCCTGCCTTTGTTCCATTTCTTTGCTTGTAAGTTCCTGAAGTTTCTCTTGTCTCGGGGAAAGGGCAGCCTGATATTGGTCGTACGTTGGGTAAATAACGTGTAATGTAATCAATTCTGCGTCATTTGTTCTAGCCAAGTCAATCGCGTACTTGCTAGCATTGAAGGATGCACTGGAACCGTCGATAGGAACTAAGATCTTTGAAAAAACGTTGTCCATACTAGTTAGGAAATTACCGATCAAATTTAAATTATTTTATTTTAAAGTTTAAACATTCTCTATATATTGGATTACGTTCGTGAATAGTTTATCTATCGTAATTGCTACTCAATAAATAGTGGAGCTAGGTATATGAACTATATACTAAACAATTGATGCTTGTGTTTGGGTGGATTGGTTGAATAATTAAAAGCATGATATTTATTTTATTAAATAACCTTCAGTCTACTCTACTTCGTGACTTCTATCAGTTTTTCTATTGTACCAAATATTGGTGTATCCCCAAAGTGGTCTTGTATCTTTGTTGGATCTATCCATACACTTATGGCATTGTTACCCATTGCTTTTATGCTAATTGGGACATTAGATATTGGTCCTTGTCTCATAGTTATAGTAACAGTTCCATTATATACTATTGTTGAGTTATTTGGCATTGACATACCCGTAAGTTTAAAGTCATAGATCCTGTGTTCATGCATAGCAGATCCATTTGTCATTACCATACTAAATTTGGCATCCAATGTAGCATTTGGAAGACTTCTTGTTGAGGCTCCATGTTCTGTCTCATTATGCATAGATACACTCCCTTTGTAAAAGCCTGAAACTATCCATACGGGATTCCCATTTTTATCATTTTGTAAACTTGCAATGGTCCCAAAGGCATATGATCCAGGCTTCATCATTTCGTCATTGTATAAATCCCCTTGTTTTTGCGAATTTTGGAATCCCATAGAAGTGTTTTGAATCACTCCTGATACAAGTATGGTTGTAGATAGAACCATTAAAATCGAAAGTACTTTTGATTGGATAATTGTAAGTAATTTTTGGGCTAACTTCACTTTAAAGTTATCCTCTTAAAAATAATCATAAGCAAAGTATAAAATGGCAATTAATTGGGTAGAAAAAACTTTAAGAATTTGTCAAGAATCAATCCTTCTCTATTTACTATTCTAATTAATTCTTAATCTTTTCAAGGTTCAATTAAATAATTCAGAAAGACCGAGCATGTACCAATAAAAAATTGGT
>JAJPIN010000156.1 GCA_021324715.1 Nitrososphaeria archaeon | reverse complement strand
TTTGTCTAACATATAAAAACTATAATATTCTAAATTTAAATATGATAACTTCAAAAATCACGAAATCGTCAATGTTCGTTATGACAGCCGCTTTACTGCTCGCTACTGCGGCAGTAATAAGTCCTGTAAACATGGTTCATGCCCAAGGAAATACGACAAATGGTAATATGTCGGCAGATGCCACAAAAGGGAATTTGTCGGCAGTAATCGATGTTGATACCCTGAGTAAAAACATAAAAGAAAGGCATCCGCTCTTGGCCAAAATGTCTGCAGATGAAGATAAAAACCAAATAGTAGTTATAAAGGGTATGGATCCAAAAGAAGCAGCAAAGACTATTATCGCGCTGAACATGCTAAGATTATTGCAGCAGTATAAGGAAGTAGATGCAAAGTAACTTCCTCTCGTTTTTTCTAAATGTTCATGTAGACAATTGCTTTTTTCTCGATTCTGGTAGACTCGTAGAATCTCCCACCCCATTGATCTTTATTTTATATAAATAATTGAACGTACGATAGTTACTGAGGAAGGAAACCATTGAGCCTACTGTTTGTTCTGGTGTGTCATCAATAAAAGCGACGATGTTACGTGTTACTGGTCATGGCGTATTGAAACACACGGATATTCATACACCAATTGTAAGTCCAGAACAAATTGCGTTTAACCAATATAAAGTTTGAAGTCCTAGATGCAATTAATGAATATGAAAACACTACTTTTGATCGCGACCTTTGCACTTTCATTGGTTATCGCCTATCCAATGATGAGTTTAGCACAACAACCGGAAACAGGAAACCAGTCATCCTCTCCCTCACAGATTGAGGTCCCACTGAATTTCACTCTAAAAACAAAGGGTGGAGAGAAAGCAAAAGAAGGCCAAGAGAATAAGAGTATTACTGTTGATGTAACCGTTCAACAGGGTGAAGGCGGAAGCCCCACAAAGATACCAATAACAGCAATGGTACCAAATAATACCAAAATGCAGGATGTACAACTTTGTTCATCCATGAAAGAAGGAAAGGAATCATGTCAAACATTAAAGGATTTGATGCCTAAAGCGGAAAGTCAATCATCCAGCGGATCGTCAAAAGAGTCAAAGTCTTCCAGTAGCAACTCAACTGACAAAAATAACGAATAATAAGATAACTAGGCAATTGCCCTAGTCAAAAATATTTTTATTAAAATTTTTCTAGTCAAATAATTATTTACTTATCTATCCACAAAATTTCATTAATCGAGCCGATCGGAAAAGACCCTTATTTTACCAAGCTCATTGACTCTAGTTTTTTCTTCATTTTCTGGGGGGATTTTTCTCAATTTTTGGCCACGAATGTATTTGAGAAAACCATCTGTCCTCACTTTTTCAAGTAGACGTGTATCCTCCGTAAACTGTTATTAGAAACTATATCGATTTCTATTTTGCAGAAATCAGCCCCGTTTTACATTATAATAAATCCATAAATACTTTTACTACATCACTATTATATGTCAGAATTAACAGACATACTTGTGCAATTGGGACAAGTGGAACCAGAACCTGAAGAACCAGGTGACGTAGAACCCGAGCCAGCACCGGAGCCAGGCCAAGAAAATAAAAAAGAATCATAGAGCATTTGTTTGAACCCTATGCCAATTAATTTTTTATTTTTCATACCCAAATCATGTTCGTGGATTCTCTATGATGTAGGTATGAATGAGGTAAGCTTTACAACCACTTTTCATCCCTAAGAATTAATCGAGCCTGCCAACCAGCAAGAATATCTATTTTCTAAGGGGTAGTAAGTCCATAAATTGGCGGGGAAATTTTAACTTCTATCCAACTTAGAAGATTATCAATACCATCGTTCGTAATAAGTGAAGGAAGCTTTACCCTTGATTCTGGGGGAAGCAATTGATTTATGCACTGCAATGCGCTGGACTTTTTCACGACATCCTTCATTTCTCTGCATTTGCTTATGAGCCCAAGTATTTCTGAATTACTTAAAGACATTCTGTCTATCATATGTACATAAAAGTTTAAGAATGTTCACAGAACGCAAAATTAATTACAAGTCCTGCTTCCTACTTTTAAGGAACCTTTTATCCTTCTTTTAATCTGAGGATACACAACTCGTAGTGCGCAATGAATCTTGACATATCATTTTGCCATTAAACGCAATTTGACTTAAATTGTAATAAAATAACTTTAGGGCTAACTAGAATTTAACAAAAAAGAATAAAGTAATTTAATCAGGTCATCTGTCCTGTCTAATATGGCTTACCGGACGCTTGACCACCAGATGATTGATTAGATGCTTGACCACCAGATGATTGATTAGACGATTGATTTGACCCAGTCTTATCAAAAGTGGTTAGACTTGACAAGTTCCCAAGTTGGTTACCACTTGTTAGCTGTTCTAGCTGCTTCGCTGATCCAATCTCTAACTTCGTATTATTTCCTGTACCATTACTTGCTGCCATCTTCGTATTATTTCCTGTACCATTACTTGCTGCCATCTTCGTATTATTTCCTGTACCATTACTTGCTGCCATCACACTTGTTCCGCTTGAAAGAACGATGCCAACCGCAATTCCTATCAAAAGTAATATTCTTACATCCATGCCTGTACCTCTTCGACATACTATTAAAGCATTATGGCTTCAAAAACAAAAGAGATTGTTGAAAGTACAAAAAAACACCGTAGCGAAGATGCGTAGTATTATATAATAATTGATGATCGATGATTGATGACAACAACAAAGATGTTAAAGCTTATTCTCCTTTTCATCTAGGAAAGACAGAAAAAAATCCGGAATAATACGACAGAAGCAAATCTGAAGAATATAGTTGAACTATTGCTGTTGGGGTTACCTATTAGAGGTCAACATTCCAACTATGTTTTGAAAATATCAAACTACTACGATGCTTGTTTCAAACTTAACTGAATCAGTTGGAGGCTTCGAACTATTTTGACTTAATCCTGCCAGTACTTGAGTACCATTTACTTTTTGATCGTTTAGTGTACTTACAAGTGAGGGATCAGGAACTATATTCTTGATTGTAATCGTTACATTTCCAACGTTATAATCCTTCAATGCAATTGTTTGAGGTCCACGGCCTCCCTGAGGTACCTGATTAGTTTTATTCCATATTTCTTTTCCATCCTTAGAATTTATTGCGATGTCATAACTTTTTACAGGAAGAGTTTTTTCAACAACAGAAGGTATTACCATTCCGCTATTCTTAGCATATTCCGTGCTTGAGATATTGGATTCGGAATTTGGAGGTGGACCACTAAGGTGTGGAGATGATTTATTTAGAAAAACTATCTCTATATTCAATCCAGTAGGAAGAGATGATTGTCCAGATTTTATAGTTACTAAATATGTTCCTTTATCAGAAACTTTCTGCAAAATAGGAGAAGCTAGTCTTACTTCTTTCTCTCCTCCAGCTGACGAATTAACTGAAGATTGAGAAAAACCTAAATTTGGTAACGATAATATAGTAATAATGAAAAGCGGTATGACGATATACTTCATATAGCATATTGATCATTATAATTTATAATAGTTCACATATTGAAGGGCTGGAACCATTTTGGTTATAAAACGACAGCTAGAAATTGAGCGTAATTAAGTCACTAGATTCTAATTTATTGATGATACAAGTTAAAAATAAAGAAGTAGGTATTCACCAAAATACTGGGTAACCAGTCTAGGGGTTTGGTTGTAGATGGGCCAGAGGACAAGAATTATTCTACTTGTTAATTTACTTGCTGAAAGTGGCGATTTTGATAAAAAACATTAATCAAATGCATGGACTCCTCATGTGCTCGCAGCTACAATAGCAGTAATCAAAACGGTTACAGATAAAGTTGTTGAGAACAACCGATGTGATTTCTTCGCATTACATTTTTCAGCACTATTTATTATTTTGATCTATATCTGATTGACCTTCAAAAGAAATATTTTAGGCCTGAATAAGAATGAATTTGATTCATAATGAAAGCGGCGATAGTCCAAGAAGTTCGCGGCAAATGGCAATTAAAAGATATTCCAATCCCTAAACCAGACCCGAACCAAGTCCTTATCAAGATGCATGCAAGCGGAATCTGTTATACTGATGTACATATGACGGAAGGTAAACTTCCAGCTCGTCTTCCCAATACACTAGGTCATGAGCCAGTTGGAGAAATAGTCGAGTTAGGTCAAAGTGTTACAACTAGAAAAATAGGGGATAGAGTCGGGGTACCTTGGACGCAGTATACATGTGGCAGATGCGAATGGTGCCAAAGAGGAAAGTCATTGTTTTGCTTAGAGCAGATTGGAACTGGTGTTAACATTGCCGGAGGACATGCAGAATATATGGTAGCTTATTCAGATGCGACGCAATTACTACCTGAAGGACTAGAATATGAACAAGCGGCACCGATATTCTGTGCTGGATATACTGTGTATAGTGGTTTGAGAATTGCCGAACCTAAACCACATGAACGTATAGCAGTTGTTGGTGTTGGAGGTTTGGGGCATCTGGCTATTCAATATGCTAAGGTCTGTGGATTTGAAACAATCGCCATTACACATTCTAAAGATAAAGAAGAATTAGCATACAAACTTGGTGCAAATGCAGTAGTATCAGATGGCAAAGGTTTGAAGAATTCTGGTGGTGCAGATGTGATTTTAGCCACAAGTAACTCTTACAAGGCTACCAGTAATACTCTAAAGGGCTTAAGACCTGATGGAAGACTGGTTTTAATGGGAATTTCAGATGAACCTCTAATTGTGACAGGTCATTTACTTTACGGGCGAGGTCGCATTATAGGATCAGTGCAAAATGATAGAGAATATCTCTACGAGGCGTTAGATTATGTAGCTAAGGGTAAGGTTCGTGTTATGACAGAATCTTTTCCATTGGATGAAATGAATGTCGCCTACGAAAAAGTTGTGAAAGGAGAATTACGATTCAGGGCCGTACTTAAAATTCAATAAGGATTAAAAAATCATTCTCTTATCCAGGAGAGTTTTTCTTTTGATTCAATTAAAGTAATCAAATAATCAGAGCTTTTTAGTAGACTGAGATAAGGATGAGGGTATATACCCGTTTCAAGAACTACTAGGATATTTTAGATACAATCTTTGTATATTGTCATATTAGCTTAAAAATATCTAAGAGAGTAACAACAGGAATAGATAGAAAATTGCGGGTACTAAGGTTTGAAACGAGCAGGCGTAACAGGATTGCCAAATTCGTTTGGAGAGTATGCAGAATATATCTTTATAATCTGTCCATGTTTTAACTGAAAATCACCAAGTAATTTTATTATATTTCTGTACTTATCATCCAATGCCAACAGAGATTCAGCTAGTGGTCCTGCTAACAATATATGTCCCCCATCTCCTACATCCATAACACGTCTTGCAAAAATAATACCGGGTCCCCATATATTCTGGTTAGAATTTACATCGTTTACTATAAACACAGAACCAGAGGCAAGACCAATTCGGACATCAAGAAATGATCCATCTTCTTTATGCGTATGAGTGTTATATTTTTTCAAAGCTTGATGCAATTCGATTCCAAGTTGAAGAGGCGATTCAGGACTTAACATAAAGCCTATGGCCATACCGTCACCTGTGGGAAGAACCCTTTTGTCAGAAGTTTTCTTGAATATTTCACAATGACCTATCATGTCATTTAATGCCTCAATCTTCTCTATCTGCCTTCTCACAGATAGGGCAGGATCTGACAGCCCTACTACGTCTACAAAGAAAAATGCGGCCTCGATAACCCCAGAAGGGCCTACATCGGATACACGAGCTTGACCAAAGGCACCAGCAAGCTTCATGTAAATCTTAACATGGCTTTGATGGAACGGCATATCTAGGTAATACTCTGGTTCTTCTAGTATCGGTGCTTTACAAAGACCACAAATAGAAAATTTTGATTTCGAGCTTGCTTCTGATTCAAATTTTAAATTTCCGTCTTGTTCAATATTGAATAGAGTTGAAGATGACTTACTACTTCCTCCTTTAATCGATACTAATCTAAGCTTTCGTTTAATCTTGTCTGATTCTTCTTGAATCGCGATCTCAAATACAATATCAAAAATTGAACTTAACTTATTCAATATGGGTTCATTACTAGATTGAGTACCAGACATAGTAATTAGAGAAATGGCTTCTAGTTCCTTAATGATAAAAGATAATGCATTTATAAACTTCAATACTTTGTCCTCTTCAAATATTGTAAACATATGTGTTAGCGAATCAAGAACAATAGCACACTTTGGAGGATTGTTAAGGGTAGATCCCGTTGCCTGATGAGATGGATCACCAATATTAGTATTAGATGCGGACCATTCATCTATTATATTTTGAATCTCCTGTAGAGTGGCGGAGAGCTTGGGATCGTTTATACCAGTAGAATTTTCTAATTCTTTGTCGCTAGTAGATACTAAATAAGGATTCAAAAATTTCAAGTTCTTAATTTCTGGATCAGTGACATTGTTGAAAAGTTTCCCATACTCTTTGCGCGTCATACTCGAGTTAATATATATACATAAAAATCCACTTTCTAGGCTATCTGTTATCATCTGCCGACAAAAGAGAGTTTTGCCTCCTCCAGGAGGACTCATTAGTAAAATTATTGCAGAATCAGTCTTCTCAGCAGTAGCCTCTCCTAATAAGCTTGAAAGCCCTGGAATCCTTAATTCAGGCATTATCTTGATTGATGTTGAGTATCTTCGATTTTTTAAATTTAACTCTAAATATTCTTTAATTTTTCTATCAATGCATCAATCTTGCCCGCAAATGGGTGATCTGGAAATTTCAGTGCCGTCAAAAATTCATTACTATCAAACTGAATGTCACAATAACAGGGAATAGAAAGTATTGTATCCATCCCAATGTCTTCGTTAAGTTTGGATACTACCGTAGCTTGATTGCCAACGGTATTATTGTACATTTCCTGTGCTGATGAGGACTGTTGATCTGCCAAACTAGCGGGTAAACAATAACCCGCAGCTCTGTTTAACAATAAATACGATTTAGTTCCAAGCTTCGTGAGGCTTTCATAAATTTCCTTTGCCAAAAGCCGAGTTCCTTTTAGATCAATACCGTCCAACTTGAGCGAAAGAAGAATTGTATCGGCAATTGCGAGAGAATTGATAGACCAATACCGAATACCCGGACTCGTATCAATTATGATAAAATCTGCATTGTACTTGGCAACAATCTCCTCTCTCAGCATAAGAAATTTTCTTAGTAATTGTATCTTGGAACCCTCTTGTCTTACCGCACCATCGAGCTTGTATATTTCATCTTTTGAGGTACTGGAAAAGGCTACAAATAATTTTCCTTTCGAAGAGTCTGATTGTTCGCCATCGTTAGATGGAAATTTATTTAACACTGTCGATAAATCGTGTATAACTTCATCAATCTCGGCATTTTCAAAGAGATAATCATTAATAGATTTCTTTGGCTGCCATTGAAAGTAGTCCTGAAGACTAGGAGCATATACATCGACATCTAATAAAACAGTTGTTAATCCCTTTTTTGCTAGAGCAGCTGACAAGTTCGAGCTGATTGTAGATTTGCCTGTACCGCCCTTGTATGAGTGGAATGCAACACATTTCGTCATTATCTCATTAATTTCAATTTGGTAGTATAAAGTTGTCTAATTCTTACGTCCTATCCGACCTCATGTAGTATAGTATTTTAAATAGTCACAATATTGAATTCAATGTGGACTTTGAAAAACTCTGTAACGACGTTCTTAATCTTGATCCAAAGGTCCGTTTTGCAGGAGTTTGTGACAATACGGGTGAATTAAAAAACGGAGGATACAGAGAAGGTATCAAAAGTTTTCTTAGTGATGATGAATTTAAAAAATCAAATTTAATCACTCTTGAAAGATGGAGGCTTCATAATAAGTTAGCTGACAGGATTGGCAAAGCACGATATGCCATGGAAGAGTATGAAAAAGT
>JAJPIN010000127.1 GCA_021324715.1 Nitrososphaeria archaeon | reverse complement strand
CACTCTCTTCTATTACTGTTGTTTAAGCGAATAACCGGAACTAGGCAAATAGGTATAGATGATATTGTTACTTTAATGGAAGAATACGATACTTGTGAGGATCTCTATTTTGGTAAAATAGCTGAACAAAATCAAGATAAACTGATTAAAACAAAGGGTTTGTATGACTATATTAATCACTTAAAATCACAAACTAAACCATCACAACATGTTCCCTATATGCTCATTGTGCAGCAAGCATCTTTCTACTCAGGAGCGGATAGAGTAGAAAAAATCTTTGATAGATTGCAGAAATATAAAGTTGCAACTGATTTAACTCCTGATCTTGAACATAAAATTCAATTGGCATGTAACTGGTCTGACGATCACTTATCAACTGAGAAATTTGATCTTAAATTGACTGAAAAGGAAAAAGTGATAATTAGAATGATCCTGGATAAACTTGAAGTTGAAGTAGATTCACAGTCGGAACTTGACCCAGAAAAAATACAGCAATTAATTTATGAAACTTCAAAGCAAAACGAAGAACAACCGAGGAAAATCTTCAAATTGATGTATAGGATGTTAATAAATGCAGATAGTGGACCTAGACTAGGCGGATACATTGCTGACCTCGGCTTGAAGAGAACACGGACTATACTTGACTCATATATATAATAATGGCAGAATAATGATCATATCAAGTTACAATACTGCTAATACGTTCTCTTGGCAAACGTTGGAATGATTGAAATCTTTATGGATCAAAAATAACATCATTTACTCCCAGCTTTGAATGGATTCGCTTTTTATTTAATTCTCAAAACATATAGGCAAGACGTTGATTCTAGTACTTGGAGGTCACATTTAGATTGTCATTTGACTTTAAAAAAATGATCGAACTACTTCTTGAGCAAAAGCCGGATATTAATTTAGAGCAGATAAAAGAACTCATCGAAGAAAAAAAGAGAAAAATAGGTGCCGGTTACTTGACCGATCAAGGAGCTCTGTTTCTTGTTGCAGCTGATTTGGGAGTGTCTTTTGATAACGTTCAACGTACAAAGAGGGGGATTAAAGATCTTTATATCGGAGCAAGAGACCTAGACCTAACTGTACGACTGCTCAGTAGTTATCCCATAAGAGTTTTTACAAAAAAAGATACGAATGCGAGCATTGAAAATAGAACTATCTCTGTTTATGATGCTGGCGGTAGCATAAAAGTAAGACTGTGGGATAATCTAACTCACGTAATTGAGGAAAATGGGTTAAAACCGGGGGATTTAATGCAAATAAACAATTGCTACGTAAAAAGTGCCCTCAATGGAAAGCCAATAATAAATATAGGAGAAGGGGGTAATATTTATCCTTCCGAAGGTAATGATGCCAGTATTCCAGACCTAGATAACATCACATCAAATGTTGATAGTATAAGGACTGAAAAAGACAATGCTGTAATATCGGGATTAATAAGCTCAATTCCAAGAATAATAGAATTCTCTGATTCACGAGGGGAAAGAAAAAAATCATTGCAAACGATGCTATCAAATGAATCTGGTGATAGGAAACTAAGGGTTGCTTTGTGGAATGTTGATGAAGATAGTTTACCCAGAATTTTTCAAGTGAATTCTCCAATTAGAATTATTGGGGCCCGTGTCAAGGAAGGTAACCTGCAATATGGTAATGGTGATTTTGAAATCCATGGTGACGAGGGCACAATCATAGAGCTGAGAGATAAACCTCAAGATTATGAAGTTCATTCAATTCGAATAATATCTGAAGCTAGAAGTGATAGCGGTGGTGTCAATTATGTCGGGATAGATAAGAACAAAAACATAATGTATGTCAACCTTGAAGGCATAAAGTCGAATAATTTAAACTTGAATTCCATAATAGATTGCATCCCGAACAGAATATTTGGTAATATGGTATTCCTAAAGGAAGATTCTTATTTAGAAGTAGTAGAAAATAATTCATTCCCTAAGATAGAAGAATGTATTACTAAAATAAAAGACATTCAGACAGTTGGCAACTCCTATATTATAGAATCAATAATATTACAACAACCAAATGCCACACAAGTGAACACAAAGAATGGAGAATTAGTTTCGGTAACCGATACCCTGATAGGGGATGACACGGGGGAAATTAGATTAGTCGGTTGGCGTGATAGCAGCACGGAACTGGATAGCTTGAAAGTTGGTGACAGAATAAGAATCCTGGGTGCCATATTAAATAGTGGTAGAGAAGGGAAGCTAGAATTGACACTAAGAAAGGATTCATCAATTAATACCATTTCGTAGGTACAAATTTAATCTAATACACATGCTTGCAATGAGTTAATATTAAAATTTGGTTTTAAATTTGAGAAATATTATTGATACTAGTATATTCGATTCATAACCTAAAAAGATAAACTGGCATTTTTTCTACAAGAAGAAACAGGGATTTAATGATCCGCTTTTTGAGAATTATTTGTCATTCCAAAATCCTCTTGTTATTACATACTGTCTTTCTGCGTCATAAATACTCCTATACAAGTTTTCATCATCTACATAATTGCGAAGAATCCTAGCTGCGGTTTCAACACCTATCCCATAGCCAGAGAGTACAGTAAGTGCTTTTTTGCCGAAGTTGTTAATCAATGATGCAGTTTTCCAAGCTCTTTCAAATTTGTGATTTTGATCACTGTTAATTTCTGATCCTTTCAATTTATTCAAAATTATCCTTGAAAGCTCGTAGTCAGAAGAAAACGTGGTTGTAATCAATTTCGAGCCACATAATCTACACGAGATGGATCCCATTATTTCTCTAGTTTCAACTAATCTTTCCCACTTGCCACATCGGATACATATAAGTCGATGTTTAGTTTTATCTAACCTCTCCTTTATGAGTTCTAACACACCCTTCTCAATACTTAGTGGCGAAGACGAGGCTTTGGAATGGTGTTCTATAACACTCTGGGCCAAGGGAGAAAAATGGGTTAAATCAAGCCAATGAATTGATGTTTCTTTGTTTCTTATTTTTCCAAGAATGTCTTCTGTACCCTTTACATCGAATTTGTCATGTACTAACTCTCTTAACGATTCCTTACTTATCGGGGTTTTAGAATATCTGTCGTATATGTAACGAGAGAGTCGCTTGTCATACACTGCATTCTTCTCAACTAGTCCAAATTTCTTTGAGACCATCCATACTCTCCAATTTAGGTTATATGTATTGGTTAACGATGCAATCAAGATTGCCTCAACATCAAATTCATCATAAAATATTTTTTCAATATTTGCTCGCGACAGTCTAACCGAAGAGCCTAAAAGAATTCGATAAGGATCCGATTTTGTTTCTACTAAATGTCCAACATATGACGCCAGAATCGTTGAAAAAAGTGACGACAAAGTATTGTTGATTTTTGTACCGAACGTTGAGTGGATCACAATAGTATTATTGGTAGCAACATTTTCTATCACGATATTTCTAGAGTCAGGAATTATGGGAATTTTCTCTAAAATGTTCCTAATGTCGGATTCAAATTTAAAATTGCTCTCGCAGAGAACTTTATTTCTAAGCCTACCTACGCCAACAGCAGTTTCATAATCTACTGGGATCATTTCACCTACCCAATGAGGCACATTTATCGGTGAACCATAGATTTGTTCTACATTTACCTGCAATTTATTCTCATCCACGCTTACTATTCGCCATTGGATCCCCTTTAGGACAAATACATTACCTCTTTCGCCAAACTCACCAATAAATTGTTGATCCAAGTTGCCTATTCTCTTCTTTCTTATTACATCGATAACTTCAAACTTTACTATATTCGGTATCGTTGATATATTCTCGAAATAATACTTGTATGATTTTATTCTTCTGGTATATGTCTTATTTTTTGGATCATATTTTATAATTCTAAAGTTATCAAGCAAAACTGCACATTGTTCCAAGTCCGAGAAAGGGAGATTTTTAAACGGAT
>JAJPIN010000020.1 GCA_021324715.1 Nitrososphaeria archaeon | reverse complement strand
ATTTCATCTCCAATATAGATCTCTCCGCTGCTAATATCTGTCAAACCAGCAATACATCTCAATACCGTGGTTTTTCCACACCCTGAAGGTCCAAGCAGCACCATAAACTCTCCAGAGTCAATTTCCAGGGAAAAGTTTTCTAATGCAGTTAAGTTCCCATATCTCTTAGTTAGATTTCTTATGCTAAGTGTTGTCAAAATGATTCGCTTTTACGTGAACTGATTTGGTTTGTACATCATATTAATTTTAATTTTCTAGTAATATAGGTCATAATGAGCTCGGTATGTCCACAAGTAGCTGTAAATGAGCAAGCATTAATTGATGACAACTGGCAGTTGTTGTGATTCCGTATGCCTTTTGTAGTGATAGTCCACGCATTCGAAAGAGCAGGTTCATTAAACCTGTAAGATAAACGATTGGATGACATAGAGTGTATCGCGAGGTGGCCAATACTTAAAAGCATTACATTCTAAATATGTGCAATGAAAAAAATCATTCACTTAGGAAATTATTTTTGTGATATATACAAGCGATCTGGCACAATAATGCAGTGTGAATGTAATTGTAAAAATTTTAAACTCATTTTAGGATTGATGCTGGTATTAGTAATTTTGGTTGCACCAAGCTTCACATCGCTATCACTTACAAAGGTTCAAGCACAGCAGGCTAAACAAGTTACACTGACTGCTATAGTGGCAGAGCCGAAAGACAGATGGGATACTTTATTTGCGACCGCGTTAGCTAAACTGCGAGAAAAACATCCAGACATGACGATAAACATTGACTATCGTGTGTTACCATATGATGATACTAGAAAGCAAATATTAACTGCTATGGCAGGAAAGACACCTATAGATCTTATTTCAGTTGATCAGATTTGGCTTGGGGAATTTGCTGAAGGTGGGTTTCTTTCAGATTTAACAGATTTATCACATTCGTGGAATAGATCATCTGACTGGTTCAAGACGAATTGGGATGGAGGTCTCTACAAAAATAAGGTATATGGTATTTGGGCGTGGACGGATGTAAGGAGTATGTGGTATTGGAAGGATCTATTAAACCAGAGTGGTGTGAGCCCTAATTCTCTGAAAACATGGAATGGGTACATTGAGGGAGAGAAGAAGATCGAAAATTCAACAAAGGGGCAGGGAATTCAAGCAATGCATCTTGTGGGAGCGAGCCATTCTCCAGATATGTGGTACCCTTATTTATGGATGCTAGGTGGAGAGATAGTCAAACAAAAAAGTGGACATCCTATGAAGGGAACTTACTGGTTCCCGACATATAACAGTACAGAAGGTGTAAAAGCCCTCGAGTTTTTGAGGGATCAAGTAAAGGCTGGAATAAAACCTCAAATAAATCACTTCTGGGGTCAAGAGTTTGCAGACAAGAAATTTGCTGTGATGTTGGAAGGCTCTTGGTTATTGGGACACTTTCCTACCAGTGAATGGAAAGGTCTTGACAAAAAAGTTGGAATGATTCCCATGTTTCCAGTGCCCAAAGAAGGTGACACTAGTGCCACGATGATGGGCGGATGGATGCTCGGAATACCTACAACTTCTTCAAATAAGGCTCTTTCATGGGAACTGCTTACAATTATGTTACAACCAGACGTACTTGCTCCGATGTTACAGAAATACGGTTATCTCCCAACTCAAAAACCAATAGCTGAAGGTGCATATTCAGCCAGTCTTAACTCTACAATACCATATTATAAACAGCTGATATCCATGATAAATATTGGACACAGCAGACCTAGTATTGCTGAATACCCGCAGATTGCTGACAACATTAAACAAGCAATCGATGAAGTTTACCTTGGCGTGAAGGAACCAAAACAGGCATTAGATGATGCTGCCAAAAAATCTGCAGAAGTACTAGGTTGGTCTTAGCTGCAATTAGTCAGTAACAAATTCTTTTTTTAACTCCTCAATCAAATGAGGTTCATGCTAGAGGCGAGAGTTCAGGGACTACAGCCATATCTGCTTCTGCTACCAGCCCTCATCATTTTAGTTGGTTTCCTTCTATTTCCACTAATATGGAACATATATCTAACAGTCCATGATGTGACTCTAACTACAATTCTGGGAGAATGGAAGTATGTTGGCTTGAAGAATTTCTCCAATCTGTTATATGATCCTGATTTTCACAAGTCGCTTCAAGTAAGTATGATATTTGTCGGAGGATCAGTAGCTCTTCAGTTTTTCGTTGGGATGGTCATAGCAGTAGTATTGAATCAAGCAATCTCGGGGTCAAACATTTTTAGGGCATTGTTTATAATTCCATGGACAGTTTCTGCAGTTATAGCTGGTTTTTCCTTTAAGTTTATATTTAATGATAGTTTTGGAATTATGAACTATGGCCTTAGCCAAATGGGAATAGATCCTGTCCCCTGGTTGTCAGATCCAGCAACGGTAATTTGGACATTGGTTATTGCAAACATGTGGCATGGCACTCCTTTCACTATAATATTTTTAACTGCAGGACTCTTTTCGATAAATCCTGTACTATATGAAGCAGCGCGGATAGACGGTGCTACCAAAATTAAGAGTTTCTTACATATAACTCTCCCTCTGCTAAAACCGTTTATCATTATAAATTTGATTCTCATAACTGTGTGGTCAGTAAATTTCTTTGATCTAATTCTTGTCATGACAAATGGGGGGCCATTATTTTCAAGCACTACTTCATCTCTTTATATGTACAGACTAGCCTTTGAATTCGGGTTACTGTCAAAAGGAGCTGCTGCAGGATTCCT
>JAJPIN010000029.1 GCA_021324715.1 Nitrososphaeria archaeon | reverse complement strand
GTGGTTCTAATGCATCGTAACTGTATGGTAACGGAGGTAATTCATATTTTCCCATATGTCTATTTTTTCTTTGTAATTATTAACCTTTACGTTATAATAGATCTTTACGTGACCGGCAAATTAAAGAAATTATTAAATTAATAAATCTCACATGATGTCAATATTAATATAATTAATCGAGACTAAAAATAGTCTTTTCATACTTATTAAATTTGACACTTTTAATCACCTGCAACTTATGGATCTAACTACTGGGCCCACCATCGCCTTTATCTTCTATTCCTGATCCTGACGGAGGTGGTGGCGGAGTCGGTTCATTATCTGTTTGATTGGTTTCGGCAAGCGATCTACTGAGCGAAGCAAATGAAGACTCATCTGATGTCGATGTATTTGACATTGAACTATTTGACACTGAGTTATCTGACTGTGATAAGGAATTTACTGCAAATGATGGAATCAGAAGCAAGCTAAAAGTGACTAATATTATAATAAAACTAATTCTCATAGTCCTCATTAATAGCTCATTTATCATATGTAATTTGTAAATATAAAGTAGACTGTCTCTTGCTCTATTTGCGTATATAAGCGGTATGGAATGGGGTTCACAAGAGGTACATCCAAACACTCAATGATTATTGGCTATTCAGATGACATCCTGCACAGAGGAAAATAATTACTCCGATACACATTTTACCACTATATTATTGAATTTCGAATCAACGGATATAGATCTAATCTAGAAACATATGACGGTCTAATGATAAAATCCTCGAAAATCTAAAGAGTAAATATTTTTTGTTAATGTACGCTAAATGTTCAGCTAGAATAGTTGGTTATATATGTTCTCGAGAAGTCCCCGTTGGTTTATTTTTTCCATGCAATTGTTCTGGATAATCCGTTTATCTTTGAAAACAACATATGGATGCTAGGATGCCTAATAGAACACGAAAAACTTCAGCTGTGTCGACGCCCCGAAATATTATCAAATGTGACTTCGTCTGCGATATAATATTCAACAACACTTGTTTGATCCCAACATTGATAACATATAATAGCCGTGCGTATCTATGATTTCATCAAGCAGTATAAATTTGGGACTATCTAAAGCATTAGTTACTTGACTCAATTCCCGTCATATGCATCCAGCTTTAGGCTATACAAAAGTGTGTCAGAGCAATATAATGACCGGTCAATATTGGATTCTGTCAAACGATTGATACCTGAAAAAGTACTACATTTAATTGCGGACGACCAAACTTTGAAGCCTCTCTTACATTGGTTCAAAAATGATTTTATGAAGTGGATGCCGAAGGAACTACAATGCATAAGATGTAATAATAGACCAATGAGTATTCAACTTGTAGACGCCAATTCAGGAGCATTACGAAAAACAGAAATTCACGTATGTAATGTATGTGGTTCAGAACAAATATTTCAGCGATATGACAATATACTGAGGATTGCAGAGACAAGAGTTGGTCGCTGTAGCGAATGGTCTATACTTTTTGGAGCCATCACAAACTCGTTACCAATTCAGACTAGAATAGTACATGATTATCTTGATCATTGCTGGAACGAATCCTTGATAAATAACAAATGGGTACATATTGACTCAACTTTGGACTATCCTATTTCTTTTGATCATCCTTACTACTACGAGCAAAATTGGGGAAAGAATTATGAATATGTATTGGCATTTTCCGCCAACAGTGTAGAGGATGTTACCACACGTTATACTCAACAATGGTATTTAGTTCAAAAAAGAAGGGGAAGGAAAGATAAAATGAAAGAATTGCGAGAAATTTATTACAGAACGTGATTAGATAAGTCTTAGTTGTCTACATTTCACATTCTAATTTTGTGGAATTGGTAGGCTGCTTTAAAACCAAGGATAATAGACTTCAAAAGAAGCGATGACGTCAAGATGAGCTTGGGTTCTTAGATTTGGCAAATTCAATAATAGGTACAACTCTTTGAATAAATCCCCCACTTAATTATCTTTCAAATTTTGGTTCGTATTCAAGTATATCGTTTTTGGGGAAGTGATAGGAATAATCTTTATACAAGCCTTGGGTCTGTGCTCAGAATTTCGATAATCGATATTCGAAATTACCTGAAAAAATAGGGCTTGTTCAGGAAAGTCAAGATATAAACCTTTAATATGATGTTATCAATCACTGTATGATGAAAAAAACAATTTATTTTGGAAGTGTGGCTCTGTTGTTGGCATTTGCATTGGTTTATGTGTCAGTCGCTAATGCTCAAAATGCGACGACTAACGCTTCAAACGCCATGGGAAATGCCGGCGCAAATGCAAGTCAGGCGGCAGGAAATGCCAGCGCAAATGCAAGTCAGGCGGCAGGAAATGCTACGAATAAGACTGGTGGTGGACTCCTGGAACAATTTAAAAATATGTTAGGAGGAAAGTAACTTTTATCTCCAATTTTTTTTAAGCTACAACTATAACAATACGTTCATTCTGACAATAACACATACACAATTGTCTTCCAAGTATCAATTTGTATAATAAATAATATTTTCAAATCTAAAAGGAAATCATTGTCCACCTCATGAAGCTCAATTAAACAATAAATAATTTAGGTTTCATAAATTCCAAAACATTCTCAAGAATTTTATACCATATCTTACAATAATAAGTTTAAATTTGAACACCGATACGTGTATTCATTGGGCTTGCAATAAACTTAATAACACGTGCGTAGGCTGCGGTGCTTTAATTTGTCCTACATGTCTGAAAGAACCAATGAATTGTAAATGTGAAAATAAAGATATTTGTTGCAAATTATAAAATACAACTCGCTAGGTTGTAGGATTTGATTTATATTTTGACTTAGAACTCATTCAATTGCTTAACATGGGCATGTGTTTTGTAAATGGAGACAGTGGTTTTTGAACCAAAATTGACACAAATTCTAGATTTTGAATCTGTGATGCTTCAATAGGTTTCTCTATTATATTATCTTATTTTAAAAGGCAACACTTACATAGTGATGCTCTATGAGACTACCTGACATGCCTACACGGGTTCCCTCAGTAATAACGGTATCGACATTTGACGGTAGGAAACTCCTGGTTGTTATGACAATATTGGCCGTGGCATTAACAGTTGAGTCATCAATTGGATATATTGCAGATTTTCTTCCAGAACAACTAGCTTCTATCGGGAGTATCGCTACTTTCATAGGCATTTTTGCTGTCTCCATGGTAACCCAGTACTTTATCTTAGCATTTGTTGATTATAATAATAAAAGCCACAAAGTTAGAACGCGATTGCTTCACACAATTCACAAGATAGTGACTATTATACAGTACTTGCTAGCAGGAATAATTTTACTAGTTATAATACAGATTCTGCTTGCTCAACAGTATAATTCTATCTTACTTGAACTTGCAATATCCATTAGCTATGGGCTCTGGATAGTGATGTTTAGTCTTCTAGCTAAAGCGTTCTTTTCTTGGTACAGGTCAAAGAAAAATCTAATGATTCTCATATTTGCTTTATCTATGATTGCATATGTCGTAAATGGGTCATTGGGTCTATATAATCAATTAGACGAATTATCAAAGAGGAATTTAGTAATAAAGATAGGTGATGTTGCAGTCTTTTCAGAATCACCCTCTTCTGTGGATACAGTGTATCAAATAGCAAGTAGTGTTAGTTACGTTTTAACTTGGATCGCATCAGTCATGCTGCTAAGACCTTATATTGAAAAATTTGGTAAAGTTAGATTCTGGATTATGATGGGTGCACCTATGATATATTACCTCATTGAATTTCCCCTCTTCAGCCTTGGTTTTTTCACTCCGTCTGAGGATTCAAATGCAATGACTAATATTCTAATTTTCTCCCTTTCAGCAGTATTTGCTGGGATACTATTTGGAGTCGCTTTTTTATCAATAGCAAGAACTCTGAAATTTGGTACTGCAGCTAGGAACTATATGATAATTGCTGCGTATGGTTTTGTTCTTTTTTACATCGCGGGTTCTGCCTGGACATCTCAAGCTGCTTATCCACCCTATGGCCTTATTTCTGTCTCCTTTACTGGATTGTCCTGCTATTTGATATATAACGGTCTTTATTTTTCTGCAGTTTCTATTTCTCAGGATATGACTTTACGTCAATCTATTAAAAAATCTGTGATGGAGCAATCAAAATTGTTACACAATATAGGAACTGCAGAGATGGAAAATGAAATACAAAAGCAATTGCTACCGGCGGCAAGGAAAGTATCAGAATCTATGAGCGACAAGACTGGAATTGAAACATCAATGGATGAAAATGATATTAAATCTTACATGCAAGTTGTACTTAAAGAGCTTCGTAAAAAACCAAACTTATGAAGCCAAGTGAATTCAAGATATTCGTGAATCTATCCCAACCATAGTAATTGAATGTTCAGGTGCTAAGAAATGGTTGATACTTCGAAACAAGATCTGAGAGTGGAAAACTCTTTCCTCCAACTATCTTCAGGTTGACAGACAAATTGTTCTTTTTTACATTTATGATATTGTAGGTGTTTTGGAAGAACCCTCTGAATCTAGACGAGCTGGCCGTGCCTGCGTATGCAATCTGAAGAGATCCAAGGTTCCACACCCATGGACGGTGTTTATGACCGCATAGAACTACGTCGACTTTAGATTCCAAGCATACTCTAAGGGCATCTCCTGCATCCAAAATTATGATCTTATCAGTGCCCGTATCCGGAATCCCAATCAAATGATGATGCATAGCGATAATTATTTTTTTTTGTTGTCCTTCAAACTTCTCAATAATCTTTTGCATCCACAAAAGTTGTCTATATCCAACCTCACCTTCATCCCTGTCTGGTCTGGCGGTATGAAGTGTTATTAGTAACACGTCGCCCATATCGTATGTTTGAGTGGACGGAAAGAACTTCTTGAATAATAAATATCCCGTGTGTCTGTAATCGTGATTCCCCGGCAAGACAATTAGTTCCCTACACTTGAAACGTTCTAATTCTACTCTTGCCAGTTCGAATTGAGGAAGTATCCCTTCGTCTGTTATATCTCCCGTTACAATAATAGCATCGGGCTTCATGCTATTTACTTCTTGAACTATTGTGTCAAATACTGAAGCGTCATATAGGCTGCCTATATGGACATCAGAAATTTGAACTAAAACTGTCAAACGTACAAATTTTGGTTCAAACGCTCTATTAAGGATATACTCGCCAAGTGTAGAAGGTATTTAATTTACATACTTAGCCTATGCTGGGTTCCAGTCAAATTTTAATCATTAAATCTGAATTTTCATTTCATTCGTATACTCACTGAGATGAGTCATAGCTGTACATGATCATTAGATGCTTTGCAATTATGAATCGTTTTTATCTCTCAGTTCTAATCAACCCTTAGCACTTCTTTGATGTTAGCTTTCTCAAATAACACTGAACTATATCACTCGGTGATCATATAATGCACTATATAACGAAGTTAACCTGGGACACGAGTTGATGTTCGAAGAAAATTTTGTCCTTTATAAAAACACTGC
>JAJPIN010000232.1 GCA_021324715.1 Nitrososphaeria archaeon | reverse complement strand
TTCCTGCCCAACAGAAAATAATTTCATAGATTTTTGCAGAAGGCTTAAGTTAGTCTAAATGGAATTGGCCTGCATTTAATCTCATTTCATTATTCATCGCGATGGTATATAATAAACATGTGTATTTACATCTTGCACATTTGTAATTGATTGAGAATCGATTTAGTATGAGTCAAGCAAAACCGAATGATAAATATTTTAATTGTGACCCTTATTTTCTACTTAACTGATGACAAATGTAGAAAAAACTGCTCGTATTTTTCCAATATTGTTAGTAAATTTTATGGGAACGCTAGGTTTTAGCATAGTTTTACCATTCCTAGTCTTTTTGGTAAAGGATTTTGGAGGCAATGCTATAGTTTATGGTGTGTTGTCCGCAACATATTCCGCTTTTCAACTTATTGGTGCTCCTGTGTTAGGGAGGTGGTCTGATACATTTGGTAGAAAGAAGGTTCTCCTAATAAGTAATGCTGGTACCTTAGCTGGTTGGATTCTATTTCTAATAGCATTGTTTCTGCCTATTGAAACTGTTTTCACAATTAACTCTGTTATAGTTGGAACTTTTGTTTTAACCCTTCCGTTACTTGTATTATTTCTTGCTAGAGCTATAGACGGGATTACTGGTGGAAACATTTCTGTAGCCAACGCCTATCTTGCTGATTTATCAACAAATGAAAACAGAAGTAGGAACTTTGGAAAAATGGCAATATCGTCTAATCTTGGATTCATAGTGGGGCCAGCATTGGCGGGGATTTTAGGGGCTACTCTTTACGGACATATATTACCTGTTCTAGCAGCAATGATCCTATCCGCAGTCACGTTAATCCTAATAGGCGTCATGTTAAAAGAGTCCAAGCGACCAATTGCTGAGATGTTGGTTCCGGAAGAAGCGGGAAGTATTAGAAAGGTCTTTGCCCAGGAATGCAAAGAATGCTATGGTGAAACTGAGACAGTAAACGCTAAAAAACTTGAGTTCAGGGATGTGTTCAAGCTAAAGCATATTTCGTTTCTGCTCGTATTGTATTTTTTGATTTTTCTCGGATTTAATATATACTATGCATCATTTCCTGCTCACGCAGCCTCGGAGCTAGGGTGGTCAGTCACGCAGCTGGGAATATTTTATGCAGTTCTAAGCGCAATCATGGTATTCGTCCAAGGACCTGTATTACGTAAGGCTTTAAAAAAATTTTCTGAGGAAAAATTAGTGATTATTGGCAGCCTAATTTTGGGCACTAACTTTATTTTGTTTGTATCAAATAATATCCTTCTCATCTACGTCGCTGTGATACTATTTGCACTTGGTAACGGATTAATGTGGCCTTCTTTTATGTCCATATTGTCAAGGAGGGCAGGAACAACACATCAAGGCGCAGTACAGGGTCTTGCAGGTAGTTTTGGAGGTGTCGCTAGCATAATTGGGTTAACTACGGGAGGACTCTTGTATAGTCTGGTTGGAGCTACTACTTTTCTGGTTAGTGCTGGCGTTATCTTTGCGGTTTTTATCATGTCTTTTCGATTGCTGAAAACCAATTCTTCCTGATAGATTCGATTTAACAAGATCCAGTTTAGTTATTTATTCTAATTTAGGAGCTTTGTGTGAAAACTAGCATTCTTGTTATTCCCGGTTCAAGATGCCAATTGCCATCGGAGTACTTTGTTATATTTGCCTTATTGGGATTGAACTGGCCATCAATAGGGCGACTAGAATTAAAAAACCAAGTCTCCCTTCTTAGCTGTAGAATAGACTTCCGATATGCCAAACTTATCCTTGTTTATCCCTGGGTATGCAAGCAGGTCTAAATTGTTTTCCAATTATATAATCAACAAAGATATTGATAATACTGCAATGCATATCATAATATCATAATATATGCAGGTGCATTTCTATATCTGCTTCCTGTAATCATCTTACGTCAAAAACAGATGCTTTTAACATCTATGTATGTATTTTGTTCTAATTTCCTAGTGACAAAATGCACTAGAATTGGATTCCCTTTAAATCGGGACCAAAGTTACCTGGCAACAAACAACTTGTTCTATTTTCAAATAACAAAGTTAATCAATGTCTATAGTATACCAGCAACCAATAATTAACAACATTGTCAAGCGGATCATTATTAGAATTAATGGTACGACACCAGGTTCCTAGATATTATTCCAGTAATCTTTGGAGTTTTCCAATCTCACGGACGTCACTAATAAGGATCCAGACAAACCCGAAACTAGGGAGGTGATATACATGTTTCATGGAATAGAAAACGGGTGGTACTTTGCTGCTGCCATAAGTATACCTCTGGTCATTTGGTTCTTCGTAACTCGTAGAACCGAATTGAAGGGAAAAGAGAAAATTAAGAAGCCATCTGACATTATAGTCGACTAAGTACCAATACCGGAGTACCGACCTTTCATATTTCTTTTTGTTTATTATTAGCATACACTTTATACGGACTTCATTATTTGTATTCAGCGATGCGATAGAAAACACTATCGACAATGCTTTTATTAGCTTAGTTACTCAATTCTATGAGAAGTATTATGTGGCGTAGGCAGAAAATGCAGATCACTTCTCAATCGTAAAATTGTCTTCTGGGTTTATACTTTCATTGGGGTAAAATGTCCCTCTGACTGATGTACCGTTATTTGTGAATTTGAGACTTAGAAAGCCATGCTTGGTGTCCTCTTCTGTAATAACATATGTCGGTTTGTTTACTAAAAACTGATGCAAGCTCCTCCCCCCAGTTCCAACTGTTAGAAAAATTTCTCCCTTAGGACTATGGTAAGAGCTACTATCTTTATTCGTAATTATGGGATTTGAGGGACTGCTTTGATTGAACAAAATAGGGTAGCTTCTCTGGTAATTATGCGCGTGTGCTTGGAGGACTATATTAATTCTGTATTTGTCGAATAATGGTTGGTATGTATTCCTTAAGAGATCATATGAGGTGACTGCAAACGGTTCTGTTGGAAATAATGATAGAATTCTCTCACCAGAGGGAGTCGTGTATGCTGGAATATGAAAAAAAGGAATTATCCAGCCAATGCTTTTGTTGGAGGAAGCCTTTTCTAGGTCGTTCTTGACAAATTTATATTGTTCTGAATTAATATCTAACGGAGCATTTGTATCTATCGTAACAAAGTGGATATTCTTAAAATTAAATGAGTAAAATGTTTTTACTAACTTAAAGTATTTCAAATATTGATTTACTAAATCCGGAGAAGCATCATGATTCCCAAAGGCGGTGTGAATTATCTTCGAAATTGGCTGTATCATATTCAACCAACAATCACCTGTTAGTTCATAGGAATTATCACCCAAACCGATAACCAATGAAGGTCCACTATTTACAATTTCTGCAATTGTCTTGGCCGTATTGGGGTTACAACCCCAGTCTCCAACTGCCGCAATGGAAAAATCCTGAACATCGCCTAAAGCTATTATCTGAGAATTACTCAAAATGCCGGAACAAAGAATGATGACTGCAAACGTGGATAACAGTACAATCGTAAATTGAAGGTGCAACGACATGCACATGAAGTACATAGTTACTTGCTTTTTTATATGGCGATTTGAGTTTAAGACAACGAAAGCGTATTGAGACCTGCTAGCCTAGGGAGAAGAGCAGAAATAAGGAGATGGTAGACAGCGATTCAGGCATGACTCGCCAAAGGAAATTGAAGCGGATTAGTATACGGGAATTAAAGATGAACTCTTCAACGGAATGTCATGATTTGAATACCTTAAACGAGAGTCTTTGAGTTTCCGCTTTATAAGAAACTTATGTTCAACTCTGTTTAATAGACAGAATTATCAAGAAGGTTCTGTTCATTAAATTTAGGACTTGCTATCTATACTCAATTTCAATTGTTGCCTGGATTGATTATAAGCACAAATTTCAAAAATGGTTCTACAAGTGACAAAATAACTCCATTTGAACCTGTTGGGAATATATACAAAACGTGTGAGATCTTATTTATTATTGGCCATTTTCTTATACAACTTTCAATGACATGGCATTAATGGGTTACTCGGTTATATCAGTAGGAATTGATTTTACTAAATGCCACCGGATCTCATAAAATCCCCGCTATAATAAAATCATTCAAGTTTACCTAAAGACTCTATTTCATTATAATTTGTCCTCGCTTCGAGTGAATTTGATTTCAATAATTTTTGCTAGCTTAAGCTTATTTAATTATTAACTTTACTTGTAGGCTTAACGTATAATAAAATAGAACGTTTGGATTACGCAATTTGAAATATTATGGAATCCTGTTGTTTTTTCCGTATTTTGAGGTGTTATAGGTTTACTTTGGTATTAAAAAAACAGCATTTTGTATCTTGTAATAAGTAACGATTATATATTTAGTCATATAATATAGTGAGCGATGAAAGAAGCAAGATTGTTAAAAGTACTTGTAGAGGAAAAAGCCCTAGTGAGGCTGTTGAAGACTATTGGAACTGGAAAAGGATATCCAACTAGAGAATTGTTAAATAAGTTGGGTGCGTACGGATACGGACATAAGCAGCTGCTTAAGGCGCAAAAACGTGGTCTCGTATCCCGAAAGAGCGTTAAGAATAAGGTATTCAACAGTTTAACGGAAGACGGTAAAAAACTTGTGAAACTTGCAAGAGAGATAGGGGTATAAAGACTCTCTCCCCAATTTTATTTCCATTAAATTTACCTTAAATTTTTAAAATTTATTAATAAATATAATTATTGGAATCAAAATCTGTCTCGAATTTGTGATTTGAAAAACTATTCTAGACTTCTAATTCAGATGTAATTGAATTTAGATTTCGTTTACCCTATGAATTACCAATAGCCTGCTTCAGGATATCGAAATACTTTGTTGTAATCATTGCTCCTGTTGGGTTAACTGTTATAAGGTTAAAATCAGGTGTAGAATCGGGAAAATAATACCAATTCCAGAAAGCCCAGCCCCAAACGCCAATGTCTTTGAATTTTTTTATCATTATGTTTGCACTAGTTTGGTTCAGATTACTGATGTTTTGATTTATTTCATCAAAAGTCTTTCCGTGAAGACTAATATGTTCCTCACGTGAAACATCGTTCCATTCACCAACGTATAATGGGATTCCAACTGCACTAGTTAATGCTGTAAGTAAATTTAATTTTTGTTCTGCATAACTCCTTGGGGTAGGCAGTCCGTATATGGAAATCTTGAAAACTGTATTATTTTTATCTGCTGGTAACATCTTTGCTATGTTACCTAATGTCATGTTTACCTTCGCATTAATAAGCTCAAACGGTATTGTCATATCTAAGATTAATGTCTTGTTGGTTAGTTTCCTGAGCTCGTGAGTCACCAAAGAATTATACTCGCCAATTTTCTCCCATTGGTCCACACTGTGGATCTGAGGTTCATTGAGGATCTCATAACCTAATGTACTACTATGATTTTCTACTGTTTTTATCACTTTTTTGAGGAAACTTATCTGAAGTTTCCATCCATCGATGCCTTTGTCGTCGGTTATAGTATGATTCCACCATTTACCCCACCAATTAATTGCAGGAGGATAATCCGGTGATCCGCCTGATCCATAGGGATAACTTACATTATCGTTAAAAAGTGAAGGTGGAAATCCGGATCCCTTTAGAGGATCCAGCCAGCTTGAAGTATGGAATTGGTGATTGTCATAAATAACATGTAATCCTGATTTATCTGCAAGTGAGGCTACCGTTTGTATCTCATTTATAAAGGATACAGGATCCTTTTCATATGCTTCCCAATATAATACATATCGAATATGATTCATCCCCGCAGCAGTGATCAACTTAAAGCTATTGATGTAATAGTTATCTGGGAAAGGAATAGAGGAATGGTTGTTATGGATTGTACTAGTGTACAGCCCTTTCATATTTACGCCTATAAATGGAACAACTGTGTGACGTACCGGCTGTCCAAATACGTTATTCATTAAATTAGGTTCAAGGTTGAGGGAAATAGAAGAGGTAATGATGATGCAATAAACTACAGCACACAATTCAGTTCTTGACAATTTAGGTCTGTATTGTGAAGCAATTGAACTTGAATAGCTCAATATGAGTGGAATCTTGCTGTTCTTTTCGATATAAACGTGTCTGAAATATTATTCATTTGTAAACTTAAATATCCAGCGACATGGACTTGGAACTTTGAACTTCAAAGAGTGATTAACGATATCTGGTAAAACTATTTATCATATAGTCGTGCGTACAGAGGATAGCTAAATAGAATGCGGGGTAGTCTACCATCTGTTATTAAGATTGTAACAATCCTGGCAATAGTTAACGGAATTATTCTTCTGGTTGGCGGTTTGATTACCATATATTTTATTCCAACTATTATAACCTCGCAACTTCGTAATATTACTAACCTGACTGAGGTGAATCAGCTACACCCTCAGATTAGTTCTGGAGTAAGCGGTACGATTCTTAGTATAATCTATATTATTGCATTAGTATCAATTGCATTGGGTGGAGCATGGTTTTGCTTGGCTTGGAGCATGTATGACTCTAAGCAGTGGGCTTGGTTAACAACTGTAATACTCTCAATAATAACCATAATCTTCAGCATTTTATCGATAGGAGATATTGTAAATATTACTACATTAATTATTAGTGGATTGATTCTTTACTACATGTATCGCCCATACGTCAAATCATACTTTGGTAGAGTAACAATACCGAAATAGGTTTGTAACGTTCATAAATTCGCATGAGAGCCAATATTCTCTTTTTTCTCTGGTCTATAAATACCAAGTTCTTTCAGAATCTTTATTACAATAGGAATCTCCAAATCTACCTGCATAGCAATGAATTCTTCACCAATTCCCGATAAATACAGGTTCCTTACAGCATCTAATTTTTCTCCTGAAATCATTTTTATCTAGCTATCCTCTTAT
>JAJPIN010000057.1 GCA_021324715.1 Nitrososphaeria archaeon | reverse complement strand
TAATCAATTTCACTTTTACCCAGTATTGTCTATAAAAATATCAATTTAGATTTAATTATTTTGTCATATAGAATATATTTACAACCATGAGAATTTGGTATTAGGATACTTGGTTTATATAAAGAAACTTGAAATTTACGGATTCAAGTCATTTGGCTTCAAGAACACCGTGCTTAATTTAAACAATGGACTAATTGCAGTTACGGGACCTAATGGTTCTGGCAAAAGCAACATACTGGATGCAATTATGTTTGCACTAGGAGAAAACAGTCCTAAATTACTACGTGTTGACAAATTTCAATCACTGTTCCATGATAGTGAGAATTCATCACACCGGTTGGTACGGGTGAATGTTACATTCGATAATTCTGACAGGGGAATTCCAATTGACAATGATAATGTATCCATGAGTCGAGAAATGGAGGGACAAACTGGAGAAAGCCAGTACTATCTTAACGGTAAGAAAGTATCAAAGAACACTATCCTAGAATTACTAGAAATCATGGTAGCAGTCCCAAACAAACTTAACATTGTACAACAAGGCATGATAACAAGAATTTCTGAATTAAATTCCGAAGAGAGAAGAAAGATTATTGAGGATATTGTCGGACTTTCGTACTTCGACGACAAGAAGAACGAATCAATGAAGCAACTTGAAGAATCTGACCGGCGATTAGAAGTATCTCTCGCCAGAATGGATGAAATTAAGAAACGAATAAACGAACTTGAATCTGAGAGAAATGATCAACTAAGATACGCATTCATTGAATCTCAATTAAAGAAATTTAAGGCGATTAAATACTCAAATAAGATTAAGGGTTTAAAAGAGGAGCTTGATAGCCGCAATAAATTCTTAAGTAGAAATGATACTAACCTTGGTACATTTTCAAAAAATCGTGACGAGTTAAGAAAAGAGATAGAAAAAATCGAGCAAGAAAAATCAAGTTTCATGAGTCAAGTTGATACATCAAACAAGTCCAAAGCACAAATGGATACAAAATTGACAAACATCATTTACCAGATTGAGAGGGAGAAGGCAGTAATCAAGGAGGCGAAATTACGATTGTCATCAATTGAAGAACGGTTCACCTTCATTGAATCAGAAAACAAAAAAATTGAATTAGAAATTGAAAATTCCTCGAAATCACTACTTGACAAAAACTCTATCATTGATGAAAAAAGATCCCGCCTTGTAGAATTGAAAAATAATTTAGGAGCCCTAAACATACGTATTGATGAAATATCACTCCATGCAGATAGAAATAAAAAATTAAGGGAAATCTTTTTCAGGAAGAAATCAAGGTTAGTCGAAATTAATAGCCGTGTTAATATACTCGTGGCAAGAATGGAAGAAAAGAAAAAATTATACGTAAATAACAGAGACAAAAATAACCTAACAATCAATGTTATGAGGAAATCTTTGAGTGAGAAAGAAGAAAATCTAAATAATACTTCAATGCAACCGTGTTACTCACAGTTAGATACTGAAAAGAAACTCCTCAATGATTTAAAAAACAAGAGTAAAATTTATAGCAATGAAATTGACCTGCATAAAGATACTGTAACCAAAGTACAAAAATTTGCAATGCCATATGAAGAAAAATATTCTATGGCACTCGAGTTATCAAATGAGGATTTTGCAATCGCTGATCTGATCAAACACTCGCACGATTTTAAGATTATCGGAATCGTAAGAGAGCTAATACGATATGATGAGGTGTATAAAAAAGCAGTTTTTGCAGTTGGTAAGAATTGGATGAAATGTTGTATTGTTCCATCTGTAAAGGAAATGATTCGTATTGCAACTTATATCAAGGAAAAAAATCTTCCACACTTCAAAATAATTTCATTAGAGATGTTGAAATCACGTGACGAAAAACGCGTCGCATTGACTGATTATGATTTCATTGGGAACCTTGCAGATTTGGTACAATCAAGTGTTCCTGATCTGGTTGATTTTATATTTAGAAACGTATTAGTTGTAAGGAATTCCAAGGCAGCATATGATTTAGCCAAACTTGGATATAGATGCGTAACTATAGCAGGGGAGCTATTTGAGCCACATGCAAGCGCTATTTCGTTGGATTTTGGCTCTAAAATGTCAGATCTTACCCGTGAAATAATTCTAAGCGACTCGATTACTTCGTTGTTAAAAAGTTCCAAAATTTTATCAACATATTTGGAGAGCAGGAGGACGGATTTAGAGCTGATTAATAAGAATATTGCAAATAAAGAATTACACATTAAAGAATTAGAAAAACTTGTTTCTGAGAACAGTATTAGTATTAATCATTTGAATGAAGTTACTGTTAGTATAAAAACTGAAATTGAAAAACTTGAAGATACAAACAGAACCATGGCTGAAGAAATTACAGACATTGACGCAGAATTGACCAAAAATAAGAAAAGAGATAGCATAATTTCCTGTTCCCTAACAAAAATTTCAAAAAATATTCAATACTTACTCGACGACAATATTGATAATGAATTGTCAGACCTGACATACAAGAAAAGTGAAATTTTAAAAAACATTGAAAACTGCGAGATTGAACTCAGAGAATTTATTACATCTTCTGCCTCGATTGAAAAAGGGATAACTACTGCAGTTGAAAGAAAGAATGAAATATTCTCAGAAAAAGAATACCTTAAACTAGAACAGACGGAAAAAACGGACCAGTATGATGTCGCAAGTGTGAAATTAGAACAATTTGAAAGGGAGTTGATAGGTTTACGCGAGGAAGAGCAAAAAATAATTGATATATCGGGCGATTCTTATTCAATATTACAGAACTATGAAAAGCAGATTAAGACACTAGATGAGAAGGAAAGACATCTGTATAGAGAAATAAACGGAATAGAAAAAGAATCAATTGCGATCAGGAAGGACATTTCTAATTTTATGGCACAAGAAACCCAAGCAATGAATGATTTAATGTGGCTGGGATTCAAGGAACCTTTGGAGGATGAAATTTTTGAGGTTGATATACTCATATCAGAATTAACGAAAGAGAATGATGAGCTAAAGACAAGGTTAAACCTACGTGCTCATGAAACTTATGTCCAGGTGATAGACGGATACCGGGACATGTCTACCAGAAAGAATTATCTTGAGAATGAGAGGAATTCCATCGTTTTGTTTATCAATGAAATAGATAAGGAAAAAAGGGACGTATTTATGGATGCGTTCAAAAAAGTAGATGATGACATTAGAAAAACCTTTACCGAGATAGCAGGAGGTTCAGCATATCTTCAAATTGAAAATGAAGATATATTTTCAGGAGGACTATCATACCTTGTCCAATTTCAGGGAAAACCCCCCAGGGAGTCAACCGCTTTATCTGGCGGAGAAAAGACGATGGCAGCGACAGTCTTTTTGTTAGCACTGCAGTCTCTAAAACCATCACCGTTTTACCTCATGGATGAGGTTGATGCCCACCTTGATGCCCAAAACACCGAAAGACTCTCAAAAGTCATGGTAGAAAGATCGGGTGGAAGTCAAATATTGATGGTAACGTTAAAGGATACTACAGTGGCAAAAGCGACTCAAATATTTGGCATTTATCCAAAATCGGGACAATCCCAAATCGTTCACTATAATAATCCAGAGAATGTTCCTCTAGCGCAGATTAAAACGTCACAATAAGGTAAATTATTATTATTATTATTATGAGTTTGAATCATGTTATAGCGAGTCATCCATAGATTAATACCCTTGGACTTAGAGTGAATACTGACTTAGCTAGCAAGCTTCAAAATATTTAGTCCCCTTCGCATTGTTGTGATGTTGCGTTCTCAATTACAGTTACGTTAGCATATACCCGTTTAGTGCCTATATCGAATATTCCGTCGTTATTGGCATCATCACCAAAATACAGTTTATAATGATCTGCTTTAAGATCATCAGCAAAGGTTACATCATTAAATCCTCCCGTACTATTTGTATCAAAGGAAGTGTATAGTGGTATTTTACTATCAGACCCTACAAATTTTACGGCAACAGTGCTGTTTGGCTTGAATCCATTTGCATTTATTACAATGTTGAATCCTGGACATGCAGGACCCTGAGTAGGAGAGATATCAACTTTGGGTTCTGCAAAAACTGTTAAAATTATTATGCTAGCAAACCCAATAATGCCGACAGTAAATACTGCAGAAGCAAATGAAAGGTTTCCTATACCATACATATTTCAAGATAATATTAAACTGCTTGCTAATAAAAACTATGGAATCCTAAATATGGAAAAATGTGATGGATTTTTGTCATTGGTGCTCGAAAGTTTGATGGATTGAAGACATAAAGAAATAGACCAAAAATACTTATCCAATTTAAAGGTTTTTTTACTTTTTTAATGAATTAATGTCATTCATGCATTATTTGTGAGTTTAATTTTGAAAATATTCATGAATTGAGCAAGATAATCACTTGGGAACCTCGAAGACAAATTTGATTAGGTTTTTTAGTAATGTGATGGTAAAATAGTCTATTGTCGCCGGGCTTTGGCTTCCTTAAAAAAAAGACGTCTGATTTTTTTCTAGATAAAAAAAGCAATTCTGATTTTTATCAATCCGTCACAGATAGTGAATTATTGCACATAATAGAAAATGAAAAAAAAATTCTTGAAAAGGATTTGAAAAATGATCTTGAACCTATAAGAACATCGGTATTAGATTGTCTTAATCGTCTTAGAGATAGCGCGAAGGAACTTGAGGAACAAGAAATAAAAGTTGAAAATCCACAGTTTGAACCATTAATTAACACCTCAAAAAATATATTGATATCAAGCATCAAGAAGGAATCATTTATAGAATCCTCAGAAATCAAAAACTACGAAGATGCAGTTAAGTTCAAGAATAACTTGGAACTGCTTGTAAATAGATTCGGTCAAGTCGGCGATTCCCATAATAGAATCCTTAATGAATTCATGAGGAAACAAATAAATAAATTGAAAAGTGAATTTGACAAAATCTCATCCTTACTAAAAGAGGTAACTAAAGTGTTGTCTGTCAAAGAAAGTCAAATTAACAATTGCATAACTTGCAGAGATGATTTAATTTTGCTAAATGAAAAACTAAAAGAAAAAAAGGACAAACAAAATAGACTGGCAGAAATAGCCCAAGAACTTCAAACAATTGACAAAAATATTGAAGCAGCCAATAGAAAATACGAAGACTTTCAAAAATCTGAAGAATTTCTAAACGGATTAAATTTCCTGGAGAAGATAAATAACAAAAAGGATGAAATTGGAATACTAGAAAAGAATATGATAAACAGGGTTTCTAATTTATCTCGCCCAATAACAAAGTTTTCATACGAAGCCTCTAAGGAAACTCAGGGAAGGCTTGCTAATTTACTAAATGATCCCCTTGAAATTTTTAATGATAATTCTGAATACTTGAAGTTATTCAATGAACTTAAAAGAAATATAATTGAGAAGAGTATTAAAATCAAGGATCCTGAAAAAACAACCCATCAAATAGAAGAAATTGTCAACTCTCTACCTTCGTTATCTTCAAACTTAAAAGATCTAAAAGAAGAATTGATCTTATTAGAATCGTCAACTAGCTTCAAAAATATAAAACGTCTCAATGATTTAAAAATGACGACAGAGATGTATGAAAAAAATCGACTAGAAAATATTACGAAGACTCAAGAAACAAAAGAAACTATCAAAGAACTTGAATCAGCAACGAATGGATTGAAAAAGAAGATCGAAGATAAGGTTTCAGAAATAACGAATACAAAATATTCAATTGCGCAATGACTTAACCCTTGGGGGAATGCACATTATCTCCAGAATACAGAAATAACTCCAAGACCCATGATGCAGAGGCCACTATAAGCAACTGGTGGCACATTCACAAATACTCCTCCGACTGCCATTGCTATTCCACTACAGATCGTAATTAATTCACCCACTCTTCGTTGATGCCTCATTGTTCAAAAAAATATAGAGGCGATATAAAAGCCTTATTCAAACTTGCGATAATTAATCATTCCCAATTGGTATGAAATTTAAAAATCTTGGATATTCTAAAAACTGAATATACGTATATATCCAATTAAAGGTCGGTCGTAATTCGATTGCAGTTTCCGTACAATTCTGGTTGAACTGGAAACTTTTTCAGAAATTGCAATCGAAATGGGCTTGGTTTCCTTTTTAGTGAGTGTAGTTTATTCTTTGAAACTTTATTCCCACGGTTAATTGACAAGTTAGCACTACCATGATACAATAACCCTAAGTTCAGACAGCAAGCATTTAAGGTACCATAGTAGAATCTTTGTGTTGGCTAAAATCTTATACCAAAATCCCCACGAAAAAGCAGATAATGACAATCTTTACATTAGTATCCCCAAAGATTGGAGCGGAGCAGCTGATGATGAAGTTACTGTAATTGTGGACGATGTTTGTGTTGTAATACCGCAAACAATAGCTGGTGCAACAGGAGAATTGATAGTGTTAAGGTTACTAGAGGCTATGATTGAAGGAGATGTGATAGATGCCGGAGATGTTCAGAAGGCTGTAGAGCATATCTTGTAGCGTAACTCCCAACTAGCCTGAATCAATCGTTTATCTATTTAAGGACTGTTCTACTATATCTTCGATCTGAAGAGTGTTTCCATGGCTAGGATCTGTTCGAAGTTCTTTCTCAACCGATGCGCCAGCCTGTTGAAGTTTACCTGAAGCATATAATGAATCTACTTTACCGCCTATAGCATACAAATCGCTTGGATCTATCGCAAGTACTCTATTATACATCACAATTGCATCTTGATATTGCCCCAGGTTTTTCAGTGCACCTCCCATGCTTACTAACGCCATTAGATTTGTTGAATCAATTTTCAGAGCCTTATTAAGCCATACTATTGCTTGCTGAGCCTTACCATCGTTGACAAGTTCGGTGCCCTTTTGGACGAGTGCGGGAACATTGTTTTGATTTACCGCGAGTGCTTTATCGTACCACGCAACGTCCTTAGAATATATCATTTCAACCTGCGAGGCATAAGCTGCAGTTGGAAAGCTTAGAACTGATATCAAGATTCCCACAATTGTTGATAGTGATAGCAACACTATTGGTATAAGACTTACACTAATTCCATTCTTTATACAACTATTTTCTAGTTTATTGACATTTCCTAGATCGTTAATCATATTTATTGTCTCCATGACTATACCATTATTTCTCAATCAAAATATTCCCGTAAACCGCATTTAATTTCTGAAATATTCTGACGCAATCATTACTATCAAAAATATAATTTTCTCCCTGAATTTCAATCGGTATTATATTACTGACCTTGATTTCTTTTCTGCACAGATCACAAAATCTACCACTCTTCATGACATTGAACTATGCATGATATTATAAGAAAGGTGGCGTTACAAAGTACTATAAAGTGTTATAATGTGTTATATAGCAATTTTAAATCTATCGTGTCTAAAATCCAAATCTATCTTAACCTGAAAACACTTTTTTTATTAACTTGTTTTCTCCAGATGGTCTTGATTTTAAAAAAGTGGAATCTGTTCGAACGTGTTTATCCTTTCACGAAATAGTATTAAGCGTACAAAATAAACTATATCTCGAAGAATAATCTGACAAATTACTCAATTATTGAAGGGTCACCCAAGAGAATTATGCATTTTATGTACTATTTTGTTCTAAGATACTGTGTTCTAAATTTGCAATAATTCCAGAAGCATCAATTTGTCGGTTAAAAAATCCCGTTGGAATGAAATTAGGTCAATCTTAAAAGGAATATTATAGAAAATAATATTTACAGCATTTTTATACTTTGTTGCATATCTCGGGTCAGCTCAACCAAAGCAACTGATGGGCACTTGACTATTACTCGTTCACAGTAAAATCAATGCAACTATTCCCATCAGTTAGACATTTCTAATTCTGCAACTTTGTTAAATTACAATGATCTTTTCTTTTCACGTTAATCTAGCTACCAAAAGCAAATTACCTGGGACACTAAGTAGTAATTTGGAGATAGCCATAATTATTAACATACGTCGTTATGGACTTCTAGTCTGGACAAAGTGCTGAACCTAAGCATTTAGGAGGTAAGCTTGCAATTCTACCGATATTCTCGTTTGAATCTAATGTTGTAGACCTCTTTGTATCTTCATGGATTGGATTGGTATTTATAACATCTTCACGGTCTGTCGAATTGATCATATTATGCAATTTTGGAACATGAACTAACTTGTTCTGCATAGCTACGAAGCTCAGGATAATTACCATTAGAACTACGAGGACGGAAATGATTAGAATGTTCCTGTCCATTTATCTCAACTAAATTTAAAATCACAAAATGATAGTGCCGATTTAAATTCATCCGACCCCGTGTAGAATCCCTGGCTTTGGTAAGCAATAATTTTATCCCGACAAACAGAGCCCTTTTTAATTAAGCCTTCCGTGTATGATATGCCACAGTACATTATCCAAGAGGATTTTGCTTTTTGACCTTTTGTGTTCGTAACCCTAACCTCATGCGACCATAATAACGAATTATTAAGTAAATTACTCATTTTAAAATCTTCCATTCAAATATTGTCCTAGGCATGGATCACATATTGCGATTGCAGAACTTTAAGTCTTGTAAGAGGGGTTTTTTACTACTATCAATCCTTTGATATTATTAATATTAGAATCTTATTGGTATATTTTGCTGACTCGACTCGTCCTGAAGAGAATTCACGAGTAAACGGATAATACAATCCCCGTTGCCAAATGATCCAGAATGGTTGCTAAATGATCTTGACACAAGCATTGGTGAAATGTTTTCAGGTGGCAATAAACTCTCATGCGTAATATTAAATTAGATAATCGGGACAGTAGAAACTGTATAGCTATGTCTTCTGACTCCATACACAAAAGTAAATTTGATGGACGTATAGGGCTGCTAAAAATATTTGCAGGTATTATAAATCCTAGCGAAAAAAGTGAAATTGACATAACTCTCAATGTCCATGGAACAATTGTATCAGGCAAGATGATTGGGATGAAGCGTTATTACGAAGAAATTGGAAAAGTATTCATTGACGCAATAATTGATAAAACTCCAGAAAATGCTTCTAATGCCAAAGAAGTTACGTTTTCAAAAAATACTACTCCCGCCAAAGAAGTATTCAAGATGCTCTTTGACAAGATAGAACCAATAAATCAGACGGAACTTGAAGGAGGCGAATTCGAATTTAATCATGTATTTATGAGAAATACAAAAATTTACAACGGATCCCATGTTTTCCCTTCCACAGGAACAACACATTGGATTGGAAAAATAGAATCTGTGGACGGTTTCTTTCTTGGAATGATGCACCCATAAGATTAATATAAGTCATTCTTAATTTCCAATCTAGCTACTTATATTTGATATATATTTTAACAACTAGCGATTAATTCTCTGAAAGCTAAAGAGGATAAGAATCTAGTAAAGGCAACAGAAACAAGATATTTTTTGGATTGTAGTTATGAATAATTTTGATTGATATGTTTTAAAGGAATTCACCTGTTCTCTTTATATATATCATTTTAGTACTATATCTCCCTTTCAACAAATTTCAATATTTAATAATAGTCAGATGTCACTATTGAACATTGTTCTAAATCTCTCATTAAAGTTGTGATAGCGTTAAGCGAAATTATTGCTAATAACTAATAGATTTTTGAACAATGGGGTTCTTTGGCATCCAAGATCAGCGAAACTTCAAAACTGGTACTAGCTGAGTTAGCTATTATTATTTTTTGATCTTATCGTAAAAAGTTATTGTTGGGCATAAATCTGTTAGTCAGTCCTATAATGCATCATTTTGTAGATACACAATCACTTGCCAACATTCACTTGAACTGAGTTAGAAGTAGTGGATCCACTATTATCTATTGCCTCTATGGTAAATACATAGGTAACGTTTTGCGTAGGAATAAATGACATCGCTTGTTTGTCATTTGAAATACTCATATTTACAGGAGGGAATTCATCCTCTTGATTCCATGTGATTGAAGTTATATTACCGTCGGGATCTGAAACCGATGCGTTTATGTTAACAGTTCGGTTAATTTCGCCTTTGATTGGGGATGTTACAGCAATCACAGGAGGTTTATTTATTGGCAATGCAAGAGCTGACTCTCCTAAACATTGCAAAACTAGAATTGATGATATCATCATGCCTATCAGTACCAATATGTGCATCTTTTGTAGTATTAGAACTGATTTATCCATACCTCTACCTAGTCCCTCAGTTTTTAAACTTATTTTCACTAGTTAAACTTCTAAGGCCAGGATTAGGCTTATTAATTTACAATCTCTATAATAAAGTAAATCCTAGTTACTTTAAACTCTGCAGTTTATAAAACAATCTTTCCTCGAGGAAACAATTGCCCATAGCGATTGAATAAACGAGCACAATATGCACGAGATCTTGCGAAGGATTGTAATAAAAAAATGTAGCCATAGAAATATCGAAAATCCTTTGGAAGAAAGAACGCAGAGTTAATAGAATAATCCGAAAATTTTTTAACTTATTATGATGCAGAATTGCCAGTGTACTCAGATGGGAGGCTGGGTCGGTTCCGCGTTCATAGTCCCTTATTTGAACCTCCCCATCAAATAAGACCTTACAATTTGGCGTAAAGGACAATTATCTTACATTTCCTGAATGAGATGTAGTGAGGATAATACTTGCGCTCTTTTTGAAAATATTAATATTTTACAATAAAAGACCGCGGTGTTTGTTTCCAGCTATTTCTCACCTACATCCTAGCTGAATTTAGATTACATACTGTAAACATGAGTTAATCAAGATTTTTAAATAGTCATAGATGTCGTTATCATTATGAAGAAAAAATTCGCATTAGGTACATTATTAGTCTCCGGACTTATCCTTTGTTCTGTAATCGCAGGCGCTGCGACGAAAGCCTCCGCAGAAACCGGAGTTGGAAATGATGTCTTTAAGGTTGTTGTAACCCTATATGGTATAACTAATTCAACTAAAGATATAGCTGCAATCGTGAATGTTGGCGATCAAATTAAAACAAAGGAATTCAACCGAGAGGATCCAAAAAACGAAGGAATGGATAAGGTCAGCTATACTGTAACATTTCCCAATTTAGCAGTAGAAGATGGCGCCCCATACAAAGTCTGTATCGTGAGTGCGGACAATTTAAAGATGAAGTGCGAGGAAGGCAAAAACTCACCCCTAAACAGACCAGAATTCGTAGATATCAAAGTTTCCTAGTGAAATTAAGTTTCTTAATCGAGGTAACTTACACTCATTTTGTCATTGACAAGATGTTCGAGAACGTTCAGTAATATGTGAACTAATCACACATAGAAAATTATTTTTGTCCTCCATTATAAATGAGCTGATATTCTATAGATTAGTTGACACTTTACTTTTCAAAAATAATTGAATTTTCACTAATTCTATTTTGGCAATATTCGATAAACTTTGCCCTGTCCGATAGATACTATATATAAATACCCATCTGGCCCTACAGTAAGATCTGTAATTCCGCTAAATCCATCACCTAATACTATATCATCTGCTCCAACATCAACTGGGTTCTGAATTAACCTATCTGTAAGGCTCTTAGGAAGTAAGATATCGTTCCTTTCATTATTTAACTTGAAGTGGTAAATACGACCATTGTGCACGTCACCAACAAACATATCATTTTTATACTGTGAACCCAATTTGTCAGAGCCTAGGAATAATATCGAAGTAAGTCCAGTGCTCCTAGTCCAAGCTACTTTAGGTTCTTCGTACTTCCCTCTACCGCCGAACGTTACCAACTCATGGCTATCAAATGTTTTTATTGAAGATGAAAATCCGTAAGTCTGCTGCCATCCGCTATTAAATCCAGGATGCACTAGATTTATTTCATCACCTTCGTGCGGTCCATTCTCAGTGTCCCATAGATTACCTGTTATAGGATCAAATCCCAATCCAAAGCTGTTTCTAATTCCATATGCATAATACAAGCGTAGCGGCACGGAATTTCCTAATATACCATCTCCCACAGGAGATCCATCTTGAGTTATTCTTAATATACCACTCCGCCCATCGGCGGTCACTCCATTTTCAAAATTTTGAGTCTTTGTTGCAGTAAAACCACTCCGAAATGAACCATCGATATCTCCCACTGGAACGTATATATTTCCATCAGGACCGAACTCTATTGCTCCTCCATTATGCCTCGGACCAGGAGTTGCTGGTAAATCCAATAGTAGCTTTGGGTTTACAAGTTTATTATTCACCAACTCGTATCTATAAAGGCGATTTCCCTCTGGGAGTTTGCCTTTGCGATCGTCACCATCGCTACCATCAATTTCAGTAAAGTAAAGGAATACGTAGGTTGTGGAACGGTTTTTAGATATAGCAATACCGCACATGCCCCTTTCAACAGAATTTGCTACATTCACATCTAGTAGCGGTTCTCCTGAAATTATTCCATTGTTGACTCTCATCACGGTCCCTTTATCTTTTTCCAATATGAGGAAATCATCAGGACCTAGAAAGGCCATAGTTGTTGGTAAATCAAGTCCCTTTGCTACTTGTTCAACTTTGAGACTTGAATCAAAGACGCGTGGATCACTGACACTTAAGTTAAATGGTCGTTCTCTTAATTTTTGTCCATAAGTTTGAACAAGATAGAAAGTAGAATTACTGATTATAAACAGAACAAAAATAATAAGAATATATTTTTTGACCATGATTTCCCGGGGCAAGTGCAAGTTCCCGTTTCACAGCAAAAGATGACCAATATTAATTTTCTTTCGCATTATTTTAAACTGCACTCACGATAATTCTGCAGAATGAGTAGCATTAGAGTCGCGTCATCTAGAATGGACCTTCAGACGCGGGAACTTTGAAGTAAGTGATTACGCAAATATGTCTTCGAATATATATCACCAAAACGGATACATTATGATGTCAGCTAGGTGGAAAAGTCCCTTTCTATTAATTATTAGCTTTATTGTGGTCCTGTTTATTGTTTTGTCAAGTCCTTCATATCAACAAGTTTCCAGCCAGATTCCAGGAGGAGCAGTACCGTCTCAAACGCAATTAGAATCGATCAAGATAGTTAATCTTATGCCCTCCCAAAAAGTAGATTTAAACAAAGAATTGGCAATATCAGGTGAATCATCAGATTCTGCTGCCAAAGATTGTTCGGTTTACATTATAGTTAATGGCGTTATGCCATACCAAAACGCTGCTGCAAGTGGTACAGGTGGAGCAAAGGATTATTCTCAGTGGAAGTTTGTATTACACGAACAATATACACATCTGAAAGAGGGCAACAACAAGATAACAGCCAAACTACTTTGTGCATCAGCGCCAGCAAGATGGTATAGCGTTGTTGTCATCGGGGTAGCCAACTCCAATGCGTCTGAGGCAATCCCAGTGCAGTCCAATCAACCACAATCCAATGCGTCTGAGGCAATCCCAGTGCAGTCCAATCAACCACAATCCAATGCGTCTGAGGC
>JAJPIN010000112.1 GCA_021324715.1 Nitrososphaeria archaeon | reverse complement strand
CCTACAAACTTCAGTTTCTTTTCGGGATATCTTAGAGTAAATCTCTTGATAAGAAGATGCTTTGAGCCAGATTCAATAGCTTTTATGAAACCACCTGCAGAGTTCATCAGGATTTAATATATCCACAACCATATTTTAGAATTACGCAAACAATCATCAAAATTCAAAGACAAATTTTTTATCCATACGGAATTATTAGACTGGAACTATCCTGTATATGTTCCCATTGATTCCCAGAATGTATAGGTAACCATCTGGCCCTACTTGTATGTCAGTTATTACTCCAAAACCTTGTCCAAAAACTGCGCTCTGAATCTCGTCTGGTGTGTCAGCAACTTTATCGTTTAACGGTGGTTTTAGTAGTAGTACCTTTCTATCTGTATCAAGTTTGAAATTATATAAGTTGCCTGTTTTTACATCACCAACAAATATTGTGTTTGCATATTGTGAACCAAGTTTAGTTGAATTCAAGAATTTCAGAGCAGTTGGAGCTACCGTTTGCTTCCATACAAATTCAGGATCACTGTATTTTGCTTTTCCGGCAAAATTGAATAAATCCTCTTGAGGGTCAAATCTGGATACGGCCATACCCATGGTCTTCCTCCAACCACTATTGAACCCTGGAAATACATAATTAATTTCATCTTTATCAATTCCACCATTTTCAGTATCCCACAAGTTACCAGTTACTGGATCAAAGTCAAATCCAAAACTATTGCGTATCCCATATGCATAATACAACGTGTTAGGTACAGAACTTCCGAATGGGCCATTCTCCACAGATTTACCATCTTGTGTTACCCTTAGTATACCACTGGTTCCATCTGGAGAATTACCCCTGATAATATTTTGAACATTGCCAATTCTGCCGCCAACATCGCCTACAATAACATAGACATTTTTATCAGGACCTATCACTACCTTTCCTCCGTTATGGTTGTTTTCATGTCCCACAATAGGCGAGGTTGCTGGCAAGTTCAAAAGCAGTAGTGGATTTACTAGTCTACCATCAACAAGTTCGTACCTGTATAGCCTATTGCCGAGGACAGTCCCAGAACTATTCGCTTCACTATAGTACAGAAATACAAATGGCTTTCCTGCCTGATTCTTTGATATTGCAATGCCCAACATTCCCAATTCTACCTCTGTTGATACATTCGCTTGAAGTAGTGGTTTTTCCTGGAGAATCCCATTTAAGATTCTCTGGACTTTGCCGGTATTTTTCTCTAGGACAAGAATGTCATTTGGCCCAAGAAATGCCATGCTAGTTGTCGGTCCTTTGAGTCCATCACTAAAGACTGGCTCAACTTTCAGAGAAGGGTCAATTAATACTTGTCCACTACTCTCTGGCCTAGCCCTTACGTAAAACGCATGAGAAATATTGTTGTCGTTAAAATTTGTAATAAAAGCAAAAGTAGGTATTATCAGAGTGATTAAGGACGTAAAAAGAATGACCTTTCTTTTACTCATCAATAAGAAAAAATTCTAGTCAATCTTTTATCTGTTTTGACGAAAGCAGTTTTGGTTTTAATTGGTATTTATTGCGTCTCTATTGTCTCAAAATCCTGGTTCATTTATCAAATCCAATTTTAAGTAGTATCACTAGGATCAGGTATTAAAGCAAATGTCCTCCGATAATTAGAAGAATCAAATTAATAGAAAGATAGATAATATGTGAAATTATATTTATTCTCAAATTAATGACAACTAATCTTATTTCCCTATCCTCACTTGATGATAAATATGTAAAAGAAAAAAGTAATTTGAATTCAGAACCGGCGTGGTTGATGGAAATAAGGAATAATGCATTTTCCAAATATTCTTCTCTACCACATGAAGTTTCGCCACTCTACAAAAAATATTCTGATGCTAATCTACTATATCCGGATAGGGTTTATCTTCCGCAAGGGGTTAAAACTTACTTGCCAGAAGATTATCTTAACGATAGAATAAGAGAGCTAGAAAAGGAGACGAGTATCTTAAAAATAGGCTCGTCAATAGCTCATTCTAATGTCTCAGATAAACTACTGAAACAAGGAGTAGTTATTTCCGATCTTAAAAGCGCGTTAAAGGAATATGAAAATATTATTAAGGATAAAATGAATTCAAATCCACTAAACGCTTCGGAAGATAAGTTTCTAGCTTTGGAATTGTCTAGTTTTGATTCTGGTATTTTTATCTATATACCAAGAAACGTAATTGTTGATGATTCAATAAGAATAATTGAGGCCCTTGGGCCAGATGGGACATCGTCCATAGCAAGAAATATTGTAATTATTGACTCAAATTCAAAAGCGAGTATAGTTCAAGAACTATATAGCAATGATCGATTTGGCGACAAAATTCAACAATCGCTGTTTGAGCTATTAGAATGCTATGTTGGATCAAATTCAGAACTGGAAGTAGTAACACTGCAAGCAATGAATGAAAAAAACGCAGTAAATTTTTCAAACAGAAAAGGATTCATTGAGAAGGATGCTAAAATATCATGGTATATGGGCCTATTCGGAGCGCAGCTTTCAAGGTACAAACTTGATAATATTATGAAAGGTGAAGGTGCTAGCGCTGAAGATGTAGAGATAATATTTGGTACTAATGATCAATCATTTGATGTAACTTCCAATCTAATTCACGATGGACCTAACACTAGAGGGAGGGTATTATCAAAATCAGTAATGAAAGATACTTCGAAATCTCTTTTTAAGGGCATGATAAAAATTAATAAAAATGGAAAATCTGCAGAATCATTCCTAGCAGGACATGCTATTTTGTTGGATAAAGGGGCAAAATCAGATACAATACCTGGTCTTGAAATAGAGACCAATGAAGTTAGGGCCACACATTCTGCATCCGTTGCACAAATTGATGAAAATCAAATTTTCTATCTTATGTGTAGAGGACTTAGCAATGAAGAAGCAAAAAGGGAAATCGTTAGTGGGTTCTTAGAACCTTTGTCACGTAAGATGGGTCCTACTATTAGAGCGTGGGTGAATTATCTTATGGAAAATAAGTGGCTTGGAAAACCATTACTGCTCAAAACTGATGAAGCAATGGAGCATATTCTCGAAGTTGAAAAGTCTAGATACCGAGAGACTGAAGATATATTCGAGAAACATTATAAGTATAGATAGAACTGCATTCCTAAATTTGATTTAATATGATCTCTTGGATAAAGGCATGTGATGCAAAAACTCTGAATAATGGTGAGATGATAGACTTTGATTTTGAAGAGAAAAAAATTCTAATATATAAGGTTAATAATAAAATCTTCGCAACTGATAGGATATGTACTCATGCATATGCAGACCTTTCTACAGGATTTGTAAATGAAGATGAAACAACTGTTACCTGTCCACTACACATGTCTAGATTTAATTTAGAAACTGGCATGCCCGAGAATTTGCCGGCTGAAGTACCCCTTAAAACATATAAGATAGAAATAAGAGAAGGCTGGGTTTACATTCTTATTTGATACTACAAATTAAACTGTTTCATTTTCGGGTTCTACTTTTTTTGGTCTAATTGAGTAGATTAACAAGCCAATTATTATTGCCATAATTATGTAATTTATTGGAGGGGTTATAATCATTGAAATCGTACCTATTTTTGGTATTACATATACAACTTTTCCCACATAGTTTTCCGTGAATATTGGAAAGTCTATTCCGGGAATAGAATATGGATTTGCATCTCCTTTTGTTTTTACGACTTTTTTGTCAAAAATAGTTCCAATATCCGCTATCCTATGTACAATTACCTTGGGTTTTCCGTCATCTGTTTTAGCCTCTGCAGCCCTGAAAACAATTATGTCACCGATTTTAAGATTGTTAAATGAAGTATCAAATGAATTATTTTTTGTAATTACTATATCGCCTATGTTTATTGTTGGAATCATACTTCCACTAACTACTACATAAAAGGGATTAAAAGATCCAAAAAATGTGTTTATTGAAAGGAGACCTCCACCTATAATAATGGCTATTCCTATCAGGCTATATATCGTATTTTTTTTCATTTTGTTTATATTCTTGTAATCTACTGGAATGACCATTAAAACTTATTGATTCTTTTTAACAACATTAAAAAATATATCTAGCAAAATGGGTTTACTTAATTATGGAAAAAAAAGACCACAATCAACTCACACGAGAGGAATCTCTCAAGAACAAAGAAAATTGTCACAATTTGCTCTTATTATCGCAAAGGATCCGTTATGTTGGTTTGATAAATAATTTTGGTAAGACCATCGCAGGGCAGTTACGTCCAGGTTTACTACCCTTACTTAGTGTGGAACAGGCAATCAATGAACATTTTATTGATGCTACTCGCAATCAGCTGAGGAAAGCATTTGACTCTACATTAGGTGCCACATTATACACGCTTACCGTAAATATTAAAGTAATAACGTTAACCTTTCCTTCTCAATCTGGAGGCTCCTACTACATAACTGTAGATCGCGAGATAGGAAGCGAAGAACTTTTTAAACTAATTGATTTACTTGTGGAAAAAATCAGCGCCATTTAGATTAGCATTTGACTTTCTATTTGGCAAATGCCTTTAATCTCTTTTTAAATTCGACATCTTTCGCGATTGATGGATGAGAGGTATCCGCCAATATTATCTCATACCAAATGTTTTTACCGTCTTTGTATAGGAAATAAGAGCCCAGAACCTCCAAATTAGGATACTTTTCATTTACTCTTCTCTCGGCAACTAGTCTCATGCTCTCTGCCTGTTTAATTCTAGTTACACCCAGGTGTTTTGGCCTTCTGCCTGATACGGGTCGTTGCTTTCTCATTCCGCCTCGTCCGACTTTGGTACGAATTACAATTATGCCTTGTTTTGCCTTGTAGCCAAGTCTACGAGCCCGATCGAGTCTACTCGGTCTTTTGATCCTGTGGATTGTTGGTTCTTTTCTCCATATTATGGCTCTTTTCTTTAGTTCTTCCGAGTTAGTTTTCCACATCCTTGCCCACGCTTCGGCCATATACTGATGCATATTATAGATAACTCCAGAAAAGACCTTAATATCAGTATTTTGGCCCGTTTAAACCTGCCGATTAATAAGATATTGAAGTACTGAGAATCATGCTTATGCTTTAAAACATTAACACGTTCAGAAACCTACATCTTTTTGTAACTTGTAATTAATAGTCAGAGAAACCAAAAGACTTAAAGAAAGACTAATTAGGGTTTCGTTCTATCTTCTGTAAGGTATCTGTTTTTATGAGAATCCCCAATAATGAAAGTGATAATTTTAGTAAGAAATTAAATGACTACTTTGTTGAAATTGAGAATTTTTACCAACAAAGCTTAATGCCATGTCTTGCTATGCGAGAGGTTAATGTAATGCTTCAAGATGGGTCTGTTACAAAATCTTCTACTTTTGATCCCAAGCTTGTGCTCGGATATTATCGGACTTTTCTAAAGGGTCTGAAAAACTGGGAGGTAAGCGATATACAGGAAACAACTGGCGAATCAAATAGGATTTATTGCCAAATTTTTTCGAGTCAGGATAATTATACTATCAAAGGATACTTTGGAATACAGTTCAATATTTTACCATACTACAAACTAGACAAACAAGTAATACAGATACAAAAGAAATTGTTTGATCTTTCCATTAAAAATTCATCAGTAATGGATTCAGTAGCAAATATTGGTAACAATACTATAAAACAAGAGCTAAAAAACATGGCTCTTGATGATTTAAAATTTGAAGATTTGTTTGAAAAGATACTCGAAAATCAAGAGTTAATTGTGAACCTAGAGGACAAAATAAAAAAAATTGAAAGATCGTATCCAGAATTGGATAAGGCGGAGGAAATGAAAAATTCCATGATCTTGGAGCTAGAAAACTTGGTAATAAAATTATATCAGATTTCCCCAAATTTAATTGATTACAATAGACTTATGCAAGGTGAGGAAGGAATCATAGTCTATTTTGATATTGGAACTGAGGCTAACATGAAAGGAAAAAATTCAAGCAAGGTGATAAATTTTGCGCAGATGAAACCGCAAACTAAAGCAAGAATATCTGAACTATTTGAGGAAATAATTTCGGGATTACGTCCCTCATCGTAAAAATAAAAATCATAATATTAGCAGAATAACAAAGTTCTCTGATTAAAAATTTGAATATCCCCCACGAGAAGGTTGATACTGACGCTCCAGCGATCGAGGACTTATTAAGAGCCCAGCAATTAATGGACAAGACAGCGGTCAGGAAGACCCCGCTCTTAAAGTCAAGAACGTTTTCGAACATTGCAAAAACAAATCTTTTTTTAAAATTTGAACAGTTTCAAAGAACCGGATCTTTTAAAGTTAGAGGTGCATATTCAAAAATTAATTCGCTTACAGATGAGCAATGCAGGTCTGGTGTAGTTGCAGCCTCAGCAGGTAATCATGCACAAGGAGTTGCTTATGCTGCTCAAAAGAGAAATATCAGGTGCAATATAGTAATGCCAAAAAATGCGTCTCCAGCAAAAGTAGCTGCTACACGATCCTATGGAGCAAATGTGGTTCTATCTGGAGACACATATGATGAATCGTGGAGAACAGCTTGTTCACTATCACAAACTAATGGATACTCAATTATCCATGCATTTGATGATCCTGTTGTAATTGCAGGACAGGGCACATTAGGCTTAGAATTAATGGAAGATCTGAAGGACATCGATGAGATTTATTTACCTCTTGGTGGCGGTGGACTTGCGTCAGGAGTTTGCATCGGCATTAAGGCTAGAAGGCCAAATGTCAAGATTATAGGAGTTGAATCCGATCAATTTCCGGCGATGAAAAAATCACTGGATGAAGGAAATCTGTGCCACATTGATAGTGGATTTTCAATAGCCGATGGTATTTCGGTCAAGTCTCCAGGAGAGCTTACCTATGCAATATGTTCAAAATATTTAGACGACGTTGTTACTATCGACGATGTTTCTATTGTAAAGACTATGTTTATGCTAATGGAAAGGGAAAAGGTTGTAGTTGAACCCGCTGGGGCAGCAAGTTTAGCCTATGTTATTTCGAATGGTAAATTAAAAAGTAGCCAGAACATAATTTCAATTCTTTCTGGAGGCAACATAGACATGTATCTATTAGGTCAAATAGTATCAAAAGGGCTGATGCAGATGGGAAGACTAATTAAAATATTCATTCAATTGCCTGACAAACCGGGTGCTCTAAAAAATGTTGTCGATAAAATAGCTGAACTCAGCGTCAACATTGTTCAGGTTGAACATGACCGTCTGAGTTCAAATGTTGCGGCAGGTTCAGCCGGAGTATACCTGAGTTTAGAACTAGAGAACGAAAAACATGCCAGAAAACTATTGGATTTTCTAAAGAAGGAAAAAATGATTTTTAAGGTTGTACCCTAATTACAGTAGCAATATTCTCTAAATCCAGCTTTATCTGCAGTGGTGCCACCAATCTTAATTAAGACAAACTCATTTTTGGCCCTTGCATAAGAGTCATTCAAATTTCTTTGATTTTCACGTAGAATTTGATATTCTTCCATAGATAATTTCTTGCGAAATCCAATATCCTCTTCAAGATTCATACCCTTTACTATTTCAATGTAGTTTGGCTGAATAACTCCACTGAATACCATTGCACTACTACCGCTTCCGTATGATCCAAATCCGACTCGGAAGCCTTCAATATCATGACCTTTCTTGTATTCATATTCAAGTAAACTCCTGAATCCCATATACATTGAGGCTGTATACAAATTTCCTATAATGTTAGACGCTTCAAGAGAGCTGGCCATTTTTTTCTCATATACTTCGTTGTAAAATGAGGTTTGCATGAATGCTTTTCTGAACTGCTCATCTGCCGTCATGAATTCTTTATCTGCCAGGATAGATTCGATTGTTCCTCGACTATCATTTGGTTCAGGTTCAGGGAAACCTATCTCTTTGATAACATGCTGCCACCGTGGAAGAGTTCTCCACTCATGTCTTAACAAATATGCCAGCGCCTTTTCTCCCATTCTTCTATATGGTAAGTGCACTGTAAACAAATCAATGTAATCTGTTATTGATTCGCCATCTTTAATATGTATCAATCCTGTTCTCATTGCCTTTTCCTTATAGCTATCGAATGCCTTTCTAACTTGTATTAGATATAATAAATTGGAATACAGTCCATTTACAAGCGGAGTATCCTTTCCAAACGGCCTATAGAAATCATATTCATTCTTGATTATTGTTGAGGTGACCTTTGGGTCAAGTGCTAATAATCTGGGATTTTCCTTGATCAGCATGGCCACTGCTCCAGCTCCCTGTGTATATTCTCCAGCTGATCCAATATCATATTTGGCAATGTCGCTCACAACCACAATGGCAGCCTTGTCATTATTTTCCTGTGCTCTAATCCAGTTGGTGTTGTCATAAATCGCATAAGATCCGCTTACGCAAGCAAACTTACATTCGATTCCACCCGCATGTTCAAAAGAGCCGTCACCGTACACTTGTTCCAACATACCTACAACGAATGAGTTTAATGCTTTTGATTCGTCAAGACTGGATTCTGTCGCAACATATAATCTACCAATATCATCAGGATCTAAATTGTTTTTTTTCATTAGTTCGAGACAAGCATTTGAAGCCATACAAGCTGCATCCTGATTCGTGTCCACCAAAGCCATCTTTTTTATCCCTATGCCATGTTCTAGCTTTTTAGGATCAATTCCTCTTGCTTGAGCAAAATCTTTGTAGTCAACGAATAATTTTGGAACGTAAATTGCAAGATCGTCAATGCCAGATGGCATGTTAACAGTTTTTGTCATAATAGACATTTAAAGGTACTTGTTGATATTCGATTCCAATTAATAGAAATTCAATGAAGAATTAGCATTTTTTTAAGAAAATTACATTATTTATCTCAAACAATCAATATGATCGTCAAAGTAATCCTGCCTTTTTCTAGTCTGTTTAGTAGCAGTTATTCAAAGCCGTTCGAAAAACATTGCCAATATTTCTTTTGTCTTATGGTCCAAAATTGTTTTTAAAATCTCGCAAATTCCTAACTAGTATCAGTTTAACTCATTGATTTGCACTAATGAACTCTAATGGTTTCATAGAAATTATTACGTTCATGAGGCAGGAAGCCAATTTGTTTAATCGCCGTAATAATTTTGTCTGCTGTTAATTCTGTAGATCTTGCTCCAGTTGCACTTACTACTTCTTCACCAATCAACGTGCCTCCAAAATCATCGGCGCCATAAGTTAACGCAAGTTGGGCCATACCTATACCATTTGTAAGCCATGAGGACTGGAGATGATCAATAAGCCCTGAAAAGACTATCCTGGAGATCGCAATCATTTTTAGTAATTCTAGCCCTCCAGAAGGATATTTTATCATTCCCTCAGCTTGCATTTGTGTGTTATTTGGTTCAAGGCTCCATGGAATAAATGACATGAAACCATGAGTCTTTTCCTGTAATTCTGCAATCTTAAACAAATGTCTTGCTCGTTGTTCATAATCTTCTCCTGTACCGTACATCATTGTAGCCGATGATTTTATGCCCAACTCATGGGCCTGCTTCATGATATTTAACCACTCATTACTTTTTATTTTCAAGGGGCTAATCTTTGATTTTACATCATCATCAAGTATTTCAGCGCCAGCTCCGGGTAAACTATCCAAACCTGCTTTTTTCAACCTAGATAGAATCTCTCTGGTGCTGCTTCTTTCCACCTTGGAAATAGTATCGATTTCAGAAGCTGATAGTCCGTGAATAGCAACGTCGGGACATTTCTCCTTTATAGTTTTGAATGCTTCTTCATAATATTCGATCTTCAGATCTGGATTGTGACCCCCCTGCATTAGTACCTGACTAATCCCGAAATGATCCTTTGCTGTTGCGACCCTTTTTACTATATTATCTACAGATAATGTATATCCTTCAGAATCACCAGGAGCTCTGTAAAAAGCACAGAACTTGCAAAATGTTATGCACACATTGGTATAGTTTAGAATTATGTTGTTAACGAATGTTGCAACTTTACCAAATAGCTTATCTCTTAATATATTTCCTATAATACCTAACGCGTAAGGATTGTCAGACTTTAATAAGCGGATACAGTCATTTAGGACCAGTTTTTTTCCATGCAAAACTTGGTCAAGTATATCACTTACATCAGATTTCTGAATCAAATCTTGTGCGAAGAGGCCCATGAACTATATCTTTCATGACGACCATCAAGGATATTTATTCTTTACAAGCGCTTTCAAAAAAGTGAAGATTTTATAGCCGTTGTGGACATCATCTAAACAATTTGTTACAAAGTTATGCTGGTAATTCAAACGCTGTAGAGAAGGTGATTCATGGTGAAGAATTATCATGCAATGATGGTCTGGATTTAATGAATAATGAAAATGTCTTCGTTTTGGGGGCTGCTGCAAATTTGATAAAAAAAAAACTAACTGGTAACACTATAACGTTTGTTGCTTCATACTACCTGAACTATACAAATATTTGTGCGGCAAGTTGTCCACTTTGTGCCTTTTATAGAAAGGGAACTGAGTCTGATTCATACACTCTGACAATAGACCAGATATTGACCAGAGCAAGAATAGCTATAAACGAAATGAAGGCAACAGAACTCCATATCGTAGGCGGGTTCCATCCAAAATTAGGGCTTGAGTATTATGAAAAGATGATAAGGGAAATTAAGAATGAATTTCCGTCAGTTACAGTTAAAGCACTCACTCCAGCTGAAATTCATTTTATCCCTCATATTACCAAGAATTCAGTAAGAGAGGTACTTTCCAGACTAAAGGACGCAGGACTTGATGCCCTACCTGGCGGAGGGGCAGAGATATTCAGCAAAGATGTAAGGGACATTATTGTGAGGGGAAAATGTTCTGGCGAAGAATGGCTAGAGACTGCGAGAATCGCGCATGATATGGGAATACGATCAAATTGTACCATGCTATTTGGCCATATTGAAAAGCCACAACATATTGTAGACCATTTGATCAAGGTACGTGAATTACAAAAGAAAACGGGTGGTTTTATTACATTTATACCATTGAAGTTTAGCCTGGACAATACAGAACTTGAACAAAAAGGGCTAATTGAAAATGAAAGTTCTTCAATATACGATCTGAAAGTTATTGCTCTATCAAGACTCATGCTCGCCAATGCCATGAAAAATATTTCCGTGTATTGGGTCGCACTAGGAAAAAAATTGGCGCAAGTTGCGTTATCTTATGGAGGGAATGATCTTGTTGGTACTGCCTTTTCAGAAGAAATTTTCAGGGCCGCGGGAAAAATAACAGGAACTACAATTCAGGAACTTTCTTCGCTTATTAGGGATGCAAAATATATTCCCTTACAGAGAGACACATTTTTTAATATTTTGTAACTTTCCAAAAGAGAAATTATGACTAGTAATATCGTTCAATTTTTTGACGGTTACTATCTATAAATAATAATTGTTCAAATGAGAGAATATTACTACTTTTAGCTTTCTTTAGCATTTTTATAATAGAATTCTTTCCTTCTTGATTCATGTTGATAGTAAGATCATTTACATACATCTTGACAAATTTTTCAATTAGTGATTTGGGATTTCCTCTACCAAACTGCATCGCAAATTCTAGTGCATCATCTAAATTATCAAGTCCATATACTATTGAACTCTTAAAAAGCTCGTCAAACTCAATTATCTCCTTAATAGTTAGCGAACGGTTACTTATAACGTTGATTCCAAGTGGAACAGGCATGCCTTG
>JAJPIN010000183.1 GCA_021324715.1 Nitrososphaeria archaeon | reverse complement strand
AAGTCAAACTCGAGCATATTTACAAGATAGATACGATATGGTTTTCCGGTTTGTAGCACTATGGGATGCATCATATACTCAAATGCCTTTCCATTAACTGTGTAAATCTCATTATCCCTCTCCTTTTTAGTGTCCGGTCGCTCACCGGCTTTCTCCCCCGAGCTATTCTCCTCAGCCCCTTTCGTAGATGAAACAGCAGAAATATGAGTCATATTAGCTCCAGGGCTGCTTTCATTACCTTCGGGGCTTCCTGTCATATTGCCAGTATTTTCAGTTCCATTTCCATCGGCACTTCCAGTCATATTGGCATCTTTATCATCTTGTTGACTTGTTTGAAACTCGCTAGCCGGAGGTAGATGTACTGGTCCTTCTTGATTATAGTCCAAATCATAACCGTTAAGCAGCATAGCCATTTCTGTCATCTGTGGCCGAGGCTCTCTTGGATCGATTATCATCATTCCATATAATCCCCTGTTGATATGATCCCTTATTGGATCTACATGACAGTGGTATGGGTATACGCCGTATGGTTGTGCAATGAATTCATAAGTGAAACTTCTACCTGGTGATATAGCACCGCCAGGATATCCGCCCATTGAAACTCCATCGTTCTTGGCGAAATGAATTGAGTGGGTATGAAGTGAATGAGGATGTTCATTCTCGTTACTGTTAATGACTCTAATACGGACTAGATCGCCTTCTGTGACCCTAATTGTCGGTCCTGGCACAGTACCATTAAATGTCCATGCATCAAAGATGTGCCCTTCATATGATATAGGAATCTTTTGATGCTCTTGAACAATTAGCGTGAATTGTCGTACAGTTCTGCCACTTGGGTCCGTTGAGACATGACCACAATTGAAATATGTCAGGTACTCTACTGGCGTAGGTTTCTTGCTCAGATCTGTAGCACAATTCTTAATTTTATCGTATTGCTGTTGTGAGATATGGGTTGACGGGGATTGAGCATATATAGAAGGATTCAAGAATGGAAATGTAAAAGATGAAAAAATCAAAGTAATCGATAATGCCAATGCCAAAAAAAACGCATTATGCCTAAACACGGTTAATCAAAAACATTCTTTCATATAAAAATGTTAATTAATTTCAAATTTCTACAATGCAAAGAAACAAGTGATTAATGAATTTAATATTTTGTTCCCGAATGTAAGGATTTATAATAATAAGAATTAGATTTTGAGAATATCCTATTTCTACCTGATTCTACGCTAAACATTAAATAAACACCCCAGCGATATAGTATATTTTTAGATTTCAGCCTATCTATTTCAACTAGAATGACGAATTTTATAAAGGAACAATCGATAATCTAATCTCCTATTTGTAGAAAATAAGTGGTTACCAAATTCTAAATCCCTATGTCCAAAAAAGAGTTCTGAAAAATTTTCCTAAGGATATTTAAGAAAAAAATACCGATCAAATATTAGTATTACATTACATAACATGATTCGGATATTTCTTACCTAGCCTTTAAAAGAAATAATCCTATTATCAAATCCAATGGAAAAGTCAAATGGAACAATGATAGGTGTTATTGTAGTAGCCTTTAGCATAGTCATATATTCAATTTAATTCAATCAACTCGCACTTGCAGATTCACAGGAACTAAAAAGTGTAGGAAAAGGTACAATTTTTTGTGATGGTGAAAAAGAGATCAAGGATGTGAGGATAAACTTTTTTGTGTCCAATGATAAAGGAACATCATTTGCGGAATGGAATATTGATCATCCGAAATTAGGATCTGCTTGCGGAATAATTAGTAATAATATGACCTCTTCAGATAATTTTGTTTTGAAAGGAGTTGAAGCTTTTGATAATATTTGTAAAAATGAAACACCTTCTGACATTAACCTTTCTGGTAGCTGTGGAGCAGGAACAGTAAAACTAGTATCCGATAACGGAAACAAGGGTTCTTTTTCATCCGATGTTAAATGCAGTTGATTTAGTTGGATCTTAGATGAAATAATAAAATCCAATCAGTATGATTTAGATTACGGCAGATAAATAATCATTTAAAAAGATTATAAATATAATATTAAAACAACAAATGAGCTTGAATCTCGCTTCATTAAAGAAATGGCTTCCTATAGCTGCGATATCTGCATTAATTCCAATCCTCATTAGTCTGATATTAGGGACTCCAATAATACAAGGGCTTGTGGCAGCTGGTATGACTGTCCTATTAGTGATAAGTGGTCTTATGTTCAGATCGTATGGACGTGAAAGAAATCAGGGATCTGAAAATCCATAGCACATCTATAAAAAATGGTTCAGCGATTTAAGCCAATTTGCTAATGGTTGATTCCATTACAATTGCATTTCCATCTAGGGTACCCAGCATCAAATTGTAATACTGTAGAAATGATCGGCCCTTTTCTGTTGCTCGATAAGTCAATACACCATCATCTAGGTTTTGAATAATTAATTCCTTTTCCAATAGTTCGTACAGGTACCTGTTAATCTGCTCATAACTTAAATTTCCCTTATACATAATGTGCGTTTTCCTAATACCGGCTTTACATAAATCTACTATGTCTGCCATAATCTGGATCTTGCCCCTATTATTTTCATTTTTACAGACGGTTTTGCTCATTAGTTGTTAAGAAAGTTGCCTAGCTAATTAAGGAGAACCATGAAATTTCACATTGGAACGATCGTTCCATCTCAAATACTATTGTGACCTGCACGTCAAACCGTTATGAGTATATATTCAGCAGTCGCATGGCAAACATAGTGAATTTCGTCGTCCAACCAGTTAAATGAACCTATAGAATAATAATCATAATTTTTACCACTTCCCATAATGAAGATAGTAAAGACTGAGGTAGTTAGGGTAAATGTAAAGAAACCCGACAATGCCATAATTCTAAAAGCAGCAAATTTGATTAGAAACGGTGAAGTTATTGCATTCCCGACAGAAACAGTATATGGATTGGGAGCTAACGCATTAGACACCTTATCTGTATCAAAAATATATAGAATTAAGGGCAGACCTCCAGATAACCCATTAATAGTCCACATAGCCAACATGAAAACTTTAAGGACATTGGTAACTGAAATACCCCCTACCGCTAATAAAATTATCAAAAAATTTTGGCCCGGTCCCATAACTCTTGTCCTAAGGAAATCAAAGATTTTGCCTAAAATCACAACTGGAGGTCTAAGTACAGTCGCGATTCGTATGCCTAAAAATAAAATTGCTCTAGAATTAATTAAAAAGTCTGGCTATCCTATAGCGGCACCGTCTGCAAATGTTTCGGGAAAACCAAGTCCTACAAATGCCAGTCATGTCAAAGAAGATCTTGATGGAAAAATAAAATTGATACTCGATGGGGGTAGTACTGAAATTGGAATTGAATCTACGGTAATTGATATGACATCAAACATTCCTGTAATTTTGAGACCGGGCGGAATTTCAAAGGAGTCCATTGAGGATGAAATAGGGAATGTTCACTACCATAGTTCACTTATTGGTTTACGCAGGTACAAGGGCAAAATCAATAAATCACCTGGAATGAAATACATGCATTACTCACCTAATGCCCAAGTGATACTAGTAGAGGGTACTGAAATAAATGTGAATATTAAAGTTGCTGAATTGACTAATAAACTGAAGAGTGAGGGCAAGAAAGTTTGCGTAATGACTACTAATAAATCATTGAAAGTTAATGCCGAGATGGTTCAATACATGGGAAAGACTTTGGAAGCGATTGCTAGAAATTTATTTGGAAATCTTAGGAAAGCTGACAAAAATTCCATTGACGTTATAATAGTCGAAGGGACTCCGTATAATAACACAGGTTTCGCCATAATGAATAGGCTAAAGAAAGCTGCTATCACTTGTATAAGAGTGTGATTTGATATTAATTTTTGCTCTATTTGTCAGTTAAATCAGATATCAGATTCTTTATAATTGTATTTTTTCCAAGGTATGATCCAATTTTCTTGAAATTACATTTATCCATAGATGGAATAATTGATATTGTTTTAACTTGAGTCAATTTTTCAATATATTTTGGTGTTAGTGATTCGACAATATCAGGATGCTTTGGCGTCTGATTAAAAATTACTCCGATGATTGGAATCTTGGTTTCTTTACAAGCGCTAATCGTCAATATAGTATGGTTGATAGACCCCAGCTTGGTCCTTGACACTATAATAATTGGCAGATTCATCTTCCTCATTATATCTTGAAGAGAAACTCTTGTTGTGATAGGAACCATGATGCCCCCGATTCCTTCGACGAGGATAAAATCATATTTTTCTTTTAGGGAATTAAATTTCTTTATTACTGTTTTTAAATTTACAGTTTTATTCAAAATCTCAGCTGCCATCAAAGGTGAGGCAGGTATTGGGAAGAATACTGGATTTAATATTTGATCAGGCTCTCTAATATTTGCAGCTTTGGCAAGTATTGCTGTATCTTGTGAATTGTTGTCATTAGAATATATTTTAGATGAAGTCGCAAAAGGTTTCATGATACCCACTTTTATTTTATTTCTACAGAGCAACCATGCCAAGCCAGAAGCTATGGTAGTTTTTCCAATTCCAGTATCAGTACCTGTAACAAATACTCCTTGTAATTTTTTGCTTGATAGAGATGTTATATTTTTTTTCGTAAATAAAACGTAAATATGGTATTATTTAGATTTTTTAATTCTAGTCATACGTCATTAAGTAAAGTTTTCTAGGAAAGATTATGTTGTAATAGAAAAGTGTCCATGTCTGATTTTTTAGCTCATGTCATAAGTAAAATTAAAATGTAATTGGGACCAACTGTTTCTTAATTTGTATATCAAAAATATTATTCTACTTTTTATTTTTACCCTTATGATTTTTGCTATATTATCTTGTAAATCTTATGCAACAGAATTGCAAGATAGTAATAAAACTTCATACAATAGTCCCGATTTCTATCCTCAATATAAAAAAACCAGTATATCGATAAATGGATTTAAGGTCTTATTGGCCCTAGCATCTACAGACGAGCAGAGGATCAAAGGCTTATCCGGGTTGGAAAAGTTGAATGAGAACGAAGGTATGTTATTTCTATTCGACAAGCCATCAAAGCAAGGATTTTGGATGAATGAAATGAAATTTCCAATAGACATACTTTGGTTGGATTCAGACAGCAGAGTAGTTCATATCGAAAAAAATTTGGAACCATGTATAATATTCGTGACCTGTCATGTTTATACTCCGCAGGTGGATTCGCAATATGTACTGGAACTTCGTTCGGGCTTTACTAATGATCATTCAATACAGAATGGGACTAGAATTAATCTTAATCTAACACAAGAAAATTAAATTTTAATTAACCATAATTAAAATTAAGCAATAATTAATCAAAAATATGGGAGAAAATGACATAGTCATAACTTTTGACAAGGATGAAGTCAAACCAAAAGAGGAGCTCAATGGAACCATAAAAATCAATTATCGTGGTCGATATGATAGTGTTGTCCTAAATTCACAAATTCAAAATTCCAGTGACATTTTCACCTTCATTAAACTTAATGACAAGAAAATAAACTATTTATTTGCTAGAATGCCTATCCTAAAACAGGAGATAAAAAATGTTAACGAAATTAAATTTACAGCTATCACCGAACATGTGCCTGAAAAACTTTCTAACGTTAAATTCAGGGCTTCTATAATTCAGGAACACAAGGAAGTTGCTGATGTTGTGGCATTCCTTAGAATTACTCCGTGAAGCAAAATACCAGTAGTGGATGTGAGTATCTGAAATGATTATGATATGATATATCTTGAATCATGGTCGAGCTATGTTAAAGAGTGTTCTGAATAATTCATAAAAAGTTAGACGAAACTCTTTACAATTATTACTTTTCCGGTCATCCATGGATGAGGCTCGCAATGGTAAGCGTACTCTCCATCTTTAGTAAATGTGAATTCGAATGTTTTTTGTGGAAGTACTAAACCAATACTGTCAATTGAATTAAAAGGGCCGTTTATTTGATCTTTGTATTGATTGTCACTAGTAACAGAATGGGCAGTAGTATCAGTGTTAGTCCAAATAATCTTATTATTTATACCTAAAGTACCCCTTGCTTCCTTGGGTTCAAAGTTTTTCTGTTGTGAAGGTTGTGATGAACCTTGTAAAATGGATACTTTTACTGAATCGGGTGGATTCAGAACTTCCGCTGGTAATTGTGGTTTAGCATTAGCTTCCTTAGTATAAACAAATTGATAGTAGGCCATACTAGCGGTCACCGCAATAATAAATGCAACGATACTGATTCCTGCGGCTTGATTGTTCATTTATCTTCTCGTTAATTAAATTGACGTATATATATAATATTAAGATTTATCAAAGTCTGAATATTGATTGTTTTTTGTAATTCACTAGTAAATATCAAATTAAATCAGAGATTTTGAATTCGGAAAAAAATTATTTTTTCTCATCAGAAACTATCCTTTGCTCACCCTGTGCCAGTCCGGTCGATTCTGTTTTCTTTACAGATTTAACTGACTGTGATGAAGAGGTACCACTTTGTGCAGAAGGAGCCAATTTTTTTTCTGCAGGTACAGAATCTTCTAGCACTTTAGAACCGGCAGTTAGTTGTTCTGCCGCAGGACCTGTTTTTGTTAATGAAGGGGGCTTTGCCTTCATAGGCATTGGTGGGACAGTTGGCTTTGGTGGTGGCGCTTTTTGCATCGATTTTCCATGTCTGTATATATGAAACATCCCAGCGAAAACGAGCATGATGATACCTACAATAAATAGCGAGTAGTTTTTCATTCCATTCAGGACTGCATAATACGCAGCGATATTAAGATAAACTTGAAATGCCAAGAGGGCGATAAATATCGCATATAGCGATTTTTCAGACAAGTTTATTGACCCTTTGCCTGTAGATTTTTTGGGCTGCAACTTTGCATTTGCTTCTGCATTTTTTGCTAGTTTTATCATCATATAAGTAAAACCGAATGATAATGGCACGAGCAGAATCATGACCAAATAAAGGAATACTGGATCGATCATAAGTCTTTCGAGTAAAGATTTGGTTCTATCTGGATCTATGTAGAAACCCCAGTATGTAGTTACTATTATTTGAGCTAAACTAGTAATGCCTATTGCAGTTACTATTGGTCTATCTTTCCATGAAAATTTCTTGTATCGATCGATAAACGGTATTATAAGTAGTACAAAAATGAACAAACCTGGCCAAGCAACGCCCGTCGTAAATTTATCGTATGCACTTCGCAGGAAGGCGTAGAGTCCGGTCAAGTACCACTCAGGCACAGTGATACCAGGCGGAACACTAGGATCGAATCTCAATCCCATATCCACAGGAAATACACCACCAGTTAACATTACTGCGCCTGTTATTGCCATTACCATTGGAACATCAAATACCAAGAATCGTGGAAAGTGTACAACCATAAGACCCAACATTGCTATAGGTAGGAAGAAGACATGAAAAGCATAGAACCTCAAAACAAAATCATGGAATCCGGATCCGAAGAAAGCATCTCTCATCTGTGGTCCCATTATTGGGATTGAATTGGTAAGGGAGGCCGCAATAGAAATAGCTAGTTCTGCTCTTTCACTGAAAATAATATCATATCCGGTAAATGCCTCCAATATTGTAAGTACTCCTATTATAATTCCGGTAACCCAAAGTATTTCATTTCTGATCTTATATCTACCGCTGAAATACTGGTAGTACATGTGGAGTAATGCTACCATCACCATTGCGTTTGATGCATGATAATGAATGTTCCTTAGATGAAATCCATAGGGAATAACATCATTAATAGTTTTAACACTGTTCCAAGCTCTATCTAAAATGGGCTCATAAAATAGCATGAGCAATGCTCCAGTAATCCCTAGGATTATGAAAAGTACAAACGTAAGCATTCCTAAAAATCCAAGTGGACTTACAAATCTACTTGGGAATGTAAACTTCATTCCCATGAATATAGTTCTGTCTACTCCGTCGTATACCCACCTGAGGAAACGAGTCAGACTATTTTCTCTATGTAAGGAAACGCCCATAACCCACTATCCCATTCCCATTAACGCTCCAATTAGGAGGTTTAATCCACATGTTACCATCAGTAGCAATTTCTATATCTAATCTAGGTAATACGTTGTTAGGAGGAGCCTGCAGCGAAGCAGGACCTGCAAATGCTTTACCAGTAAGAGCATCATACATGCTTCCGTGACATGGACATTCACCTCTTTTTCTTCCTTCTTGTGGCCAATATTTCCAGAGACACCAAAGATGAAGACAAACCATGCTGTATATCCTAAAGGCAGATATATCATTCTTTTTTCCACCAAGTTCTTCAGGCAACCTAATAAATTGCCATGTACGAAATGATTCCTTATTTAATGCAGAATCATTAGTTTTAGGATATATGATAGCCTCTGAGTGATTAACTGGAAAACTATTGACATTAGCTTGTGAACCATCAGGAAGCTCTATCTTTTGCCTTTCTTTTGATTGTCCCGTTGGATTCGGAAGAAATTTTCCCCAGTCAACAAAAGGTGCAAAAGTCAATACTGTACCTGCAGCAGCCATGAGTTTTATGAAATCACGTCTTGATACCTTACCTCCACTTTTCGGAGAAGGCTGCTGAGCCATACAACTTTACAAACTCGAAATATATCATATAAACTTTTATTCGCTAAATATTATCTTATTATATAAAAAGTCAAATTATTTTCCTAGCTTTCTATTTTGAATTTATAGAAAGTTAAACCTGATCTGGCTGACTTAATTTACAAAGTCTCTAATTTTTTTAATTTTGTGTTAAACCTTTCTCTAAATTCTCGAACATTAATAATTGTTCTTTCGTGTAGCCCTTCACCTATTTTTTCGATTTTGTCCGCCGCATTTACTTCAAAAGTAATCTTTCGGTCGTTGACATTGATAACTTTAGCATTTAATTTAATTTCGGCTCCAACTGGTGTGGCTTTTAAGTGTCTAATATTTACCAAAGTTCCCACTGAATCCCATTCATCATCTTGCAAAAATTGTTCCTTTAACAACAACCTACAGGTTTCCTCCATTTCGGAGATCATAGAAGGGGTTGAAAAAACGTTCTCACCTTCCCACAAAAAACTTGTACTCTGGCCTGCGGTTACTCTAATTCTCCTTTCCTTCGCAGCACCACTAAGTATTTTTTTAATCAAGAAAAGAGACCTTTTTGGAATTCGCAACAAAAAGAAAAAAGGGTCGGCGAAATACTACTTCCTGTGGCGCACACCAGAGATTATTGCGTAAACTAATCCTACTGCCAATCCAAATGCAAGAGGTACCCATACTCCGAAGGCTTCAGGGTTTATTTGTTGAATTATGCTTTCGAACATTATTAAGAGTGGTATAAAAGTAATGAGTATATTAGATTTTCTCCAGCATTAAGGAACGACTAAGATTTTCTTAAATATTCTATATACAATTTTTCCCAATTTGTTTTTATGAGAGAGGAATAGTTGAATGGAAATATTCTTCGTTGCCCTTAAATTACCCACAAGGGACTATTTGAGAATATGAAAATGCGGAAAGAGTTGAATAAATTCTGCCCAAAATGCAAGAAGCACACAATTCAATCGGTGGCCATATACAAGAAGGGAAAAGATAGAAAAACTGCTGAGGGAGCAAGACGACATGCAGAAGACAAGAAAGGATATGGCGGACAAAAGTTTCCAGAGCTTAAAAGAACCGCTAAAACTACAAAGAAGATTACTCTTAGATATACCTGCAAAAATTGTCAGCGTAAAACAATGAAAGAAGGTATGCGAATGCGCAAGCTGGAAATCCAACCGTAAATTGTGATGTACAATGAGAAGAGAAAATATTCTAATTCCAAAACCAAAGAGCAACTTCTTATCCGTGCAATGCGCAAGTTGTCATGAAAAGCACGTAATTTTTTCTCATGCAACGAGTGATATCAATTGCAAATCATGTGGAAATCCAATATCGAAAAAAACTGGCGGAAAGTCTACAATCCTTGGAGAAAACATCAGCATCCTTGATTAATTTTTTTAGAACTTAATAACAAGAAATCTTTTTCTGTATTTATGTTAAATGCCAACCTTTCACTATTCAATGTGATGTAATGCTCTTTAATTACTTGCCCTCTTTGTATTTTGCCCGAATCAAAAATTGTTATTCCAGAATAAAAATACTCTTTGCCTACCGATTTTATCGGGATGGTGGGTAACAGACCCAAATTGATTATGAATTCCTTATCCAATATTATCGACATACACTGCTGGTCAACTTCCCATTTAGAAATTATCCTGTCAATCAATTGTGAAGTTATTAATGGCATATCTGAAGGCAAGACAAAAACAACTGAAGGTTTCAGCTTTTCTAAAACAAATATTAGGTCAGTCGAGTAGTCAATACCACTTGTCTCTATAATTTTAAGAAATCCATTAAATGAATCTTCATGGTTCTTTAAAAAATTTAAGGTAAGCTTACTGTTAAAGCTTGCAGCTGCATAGATTCTATTAAATTTTTTAGAGTTCTTTAAAGATATTAGGATATGCTCAATCAATGGTTTATTGTCAAGTTTAAGCATGGCTTTGTCCGAACAGAAATCCTTGATTCTTTTACCTTTACCACCACACATAATAAGGGCTAACATTTCTTTTGTCATTTTCAGATCATTAATGTTGATAATATCAGTAACGATGTTAAACGAGAAATTTCATTAGTAGCCCCGAAGACATCACCAGTTACTCCTCCAAATTTCTTGTAAGATACAAAAAAAATGATGAGACCAATAATTATTACAATTCCTAAAGTTAGTAAACCCATCATGCCTTCTATAACGTATACTATTGATATAGTGATAATAATGGAAATAATTATTTTGTATCCTTTTTTCATCTCAATGGTGAATGAGGAACTAAATCCGGACCAGGCGGAGTGTCCCACAGAAGCCTGAAATACCATAGCATATTTTGCTATTACCTCTGAAACAATAATCGAGTAAAATAATTTAAGTCCAGATTCAAAATTTATTAATGCTACAAACAGCCCAATAAAATTAATAATCAATGCAGTGGTTCCTGCTGCTCCCACAAATGGATCAGACATTGCTTTTCGCTTGGATTCTTTATCACCCTTTGTCATGAGTCCATCGGCAAAATCAGCTAATCCATCGATATGATGAACACCGGTAACAATAACTAATGTTACCAATATTACTAAACTAGCAATATAATGAGGTAGAACGGTAGAGGATAATAGCGCTACACATCCTACAATTATCCCGATTATTAGTCCACAAAGTGGAAAAAATTGCATGTTTTTTGCTATTGTAGCTAAATCAAAATTATATGCTCTTGGTATTGGTATGATTGTCAAAAAAGATAGAGTAGAGGAGATTGATTTAAAAACCATACAACATGTCCCACCATCCAATCAATGATAATAATAAAACCATGGGAATCGATACGAAAACAAGAAACAAGATTACTGATAATTTCACCATACTCAGTGCATTGTTACATTTTTCAATAGAGAGAGGTTCGATATTTGTACCCAATACATAAAATCCAACTTTTTCTAATCTGACCCTTAGGGCCCCAGCTAAGGCAGACATTGGGTATCCACCATTACGACTTGGCGTGTTATTGTGATCCATCCGCATGACCAATATCGAATTTTTCCAATCTGCACCGACTATCTTTGCAGAAACTACTAGCAACAGTCCATATAATCGTGCGGGCAAATAGTTTGAAATGGTATCCAGTTTAGCAGCCATCCATCCAATTTCATAATGGTACTTATCAGTATAACCTATCATAGAGTCAAGGGTGTTGATAATTCTATAAGCAATTGCACCAGAAGGACCAAATAGTGAGTAGTAGAATAATGGCGAACCGATCCCATCTACCACGCTTTCTCCTATCGATTCTATCGTAGCAGATATTATATGCTCTTTATCGAGAGGTTCAGTCTTTCTTCCTACAATATATGAAAGCTTTTTTCTCGCGTCAATCAGGTTTTTCTCCTGTAGTGCATTTGTTACAGCATTTACATGACGTTCTAAAGTAAGAATTGCCATTGTAAATTTCAGTACCAGGAGTGAGTATATCAATAATGCAAATATTCCAAATATTTTGTATAACGCAACCGAAAAGTAATATGAAGCAACAGAAATGCCGAATGTTAATGTCAAGGTAAAAACTATACCCTTCAGTCTTTCCTTCTTAAGACTCGATTTGTGCTTCAATTTTGGCATGAAATAGTTTACGAGTTTTCCTAACCATGATACAGGGTGAATCCTATTTGGAGGATCGGCGAGTAAGAAAGAAAGAGCAATACCTCCAACAAGTGTTATCAAAATATAATTAGAGATCATGATTCATCTTTATAATATTTAAAAGATATTTCATGTCAATATTTTTTTTAAAGGTGGCTGCAACATTTTCGATTTGTTTATCAAGATAGCTCTTATTATACGATGATTTTGATTTCTTTTGATCTAACGAATCTTCATTTGGGATATCAAACCGTGTTTTTGGAATTATTCCTAAAATCCTCTTGTTTGTCATTTTTTCAACAGATAATATCGCTTTATTTAGTATAGATTTTTCTCCGAGAAACTTGTTAATTATTACACCTTTTACAATTTTTCTTTGCCGAATTGGCAATAATTTTATTGTGCCAACTATCGCGGCAAAGCAGCCTCCACGTTCAATGTCTGCTACCAGTAATACTTTTGAATTTATTTTTTCGGCTAAAATCATATTTGCTATATCATACTTTGACAAGTTAATCTCTGCAGGGGATCCTGCACCTTCTATTAGAACTAGATCAAATTCTTTTCTAAGACTTTCTACATCTTGTAGTACCTTAGGGAAGCCTTTTTGAAGCACAAAATTACTGTAATACTTGTCTGCACTCATGCACAAATTTCTTAATCCCCCCAAAATAATTTCGCTTACATTATTCCTCAGAGGTCTTAAGAGTATGGGATTCATCCTAATGTCTGGCCTTACTCGGGCCGCAATGGCCTGAACAGCTTGTATTCTTGCCATTTCCTTTACTGAATTATTTTCTTTTAGATCATAAAAATTAGAAGTCATATTCTGAGCCTTAAATGGACATACTTTATAACCCATATTAGAGAATATTCTGCACAGTGCCATTACCGTAGTACTTTTCCCGGCCCCCGATGAGGTCCCTTGTATCATCAACAGATTTCCTTTCATATATCAATGACTTCCAATGAATTAAGGAGTTGTAAATTTTCATTGTGAGTCTTCACCGCAACCCTTATGTACTTGTCATTCATGCCCTTAAAATCACTGCAATCTCTAACAAGGATCCCATTTCTTTCAAGTAGTAAATCTCTAAGTAGCGTCGAATTACAATTACGCATCTGTATTAAATAATAGTTTACATCTGAATCATATGCGGAGAATGATCTTAATTTATTATTTAAAACCTCATGCATAAACTTACGCTCAACTCGTATCATTTTTTGTGCCCTTCTCAGATGCGAGAGATCTTCTAACGCGATAACACCAGCTAATTGGGCTAATCCATTTACGTTCCAAGTAATTTTATAGTTCGATATTTTCCTTGCGATACTTGGATGCGAAACGCAATAACCCAATCTTAAACCTGCGAGTCCAAATGATTTTGTCATAGAACGTAACACAACTATATTTTGAAATTCGTTAACTTTATCAATGAAACTTCTTGCGCACTTAATCTCGTCAACCAATTCAATGAAACTTTCATCTATGAGAATCTTTACGGATTCATCTATTTTTTCTATTAATCTTTCTATTAATTGATATGTAAATATTCCAGTTGGATTGTTCGGATTGCACAAAAAAATTGCGTCAGATTTATCTGATTTTTCCAATATTCTATCAATATCCAGATTCCAATTTTTCAGTGGAATATACTTAATTTTGGCCCCTATTTTTCTTGATGCCAATTCATATTCGCAAAAAGTCGGTGATGGTATTACTACCTGATTCCGAACAAAGGCCCTAACAAAATTATAAATTAATTCCGTTGCTCCATTACCTACATTAATTGAGTCCTGTGATAAATTACCGCCTAAATAATCTAAAAGTTTCTTCTTTAGAGCGACATGTTCATTATCTGGGTAAATTGATGAAAGCTTTGATAAATTTTTTCTTAGCGCATTTAGAACCACCTTGGATGTCCCGAATGGATTAATATTGGAACTAAAATCAATTTTTACTTGGCTGGGATTTACAGTATAAACCCCGCCATGAGAACAGCTATTCTGGATCATTTAAATTCCAAATGAGGTGGTATATAACCTAAATGGATAATATTATGTTTTTTCTGAAAACGAATATTAGTTGCGTGCTCAATAACCGCACATTATGTTAAAGGTTGCGGTAATAGGTGCTACGGGCGCGGTAGGACAAGAATTCGTTATTGGACTGAATAAACACCCGTGGTTCGACTTGGTGCAAGTTGCGTCATCAGAAAGATCTGCGGGAAAAAAATACATTGATGCACTTAGGGATCCAAATACTTCACTTCTCAAATGGCACAATAAGGAAACTATTCCCGAAAAAGTAAGAGATATGGTGATAAATAGAGTAGAGGAAATTAACCCAAAGAAGGTTGATCTAATTTTTACCGCGCTTGAATCAGAAGATGCAAAAATGATTGAGCCAAAAATGGCATCAGAAGTTCCTGTTATAAGTACCGCTGCGGCGTATAGATATGAAGACGACGTTCCAATATTAATTCCGGGACTAAATGACGAACACTGTGAATTATTAAATATTCAGAAGAAGAATAGGAAATGGAATGGCTTTATCGCACCATTGCCTAACTGTACAACCACCGGCATGGCCATAACGCTCAAGCCATTATTTGATGAAATGGGATTAGAAAATGTTATCATGACTTCACTTCAGGCGCTCTCTGGAGCTGGCAGATCTCCTGGAGTCATAGCCTTGGATATAATGGATAATGTAATCCCTTATATACCAAAAGAGGAGGAAAAGGTCCAAGTTGAAACAAAAAAGATCCTAGGAAAGTTTGATGGTAAATCAATTATAAATGCAAACATAAACGTAAGTTGCACATGTACTAGAGTTCCGGTAATGGATGGACATACCGAAACAGTTTTTGCTGAACTAAAGAAAACCGCTTTACCCGACCAGGTGAAGGAATCAATGATTAATTTTTCTAAATCGGTATCGATAAAAGATCTTCCTTCTGCACCAAAAGAATACATAATTGTTCATGATGATCCGACGAGACCTCAACCAAGAATTGATAGAGAGATTAACGACGGAATGACCACAGTTGTAGGAAGATTGCGAAAGGATACTGTATTTAAGAACGGCATAAAATACGTACTGCTAACTCACAATGAAAAAATGGGCTCTGCAAAGGGAGCTATACTCTTAGCAGAGCTCTTTAAATCGAAAAAGATTATTTAATCATGCATTATTGATAAAAAAAAATAGTTAAAATTGAAATTAATACATTTATTAACCTCAAAATTTACGATATAATCAGGGATTTCTATGTATAAAATAGACGATTTGGATCTTAAAATTTTGGAGGAACTTTCAAATGACGCATCCATTTCTGTTCCCAGACTCTCAAGAAAAATCAATATCAACGCGTCGGTGGTATATAGCAGGATTAAAAGGTTAGTAAAGAGGGGTATTATTAGAAAATTTACGATTTTGATGAATGACGAAGCCCTTGGATTTAATGTGAAGGCCCTAACTGGCATAAACATGGATTCAAAGCTGAGAGATAATGTTTTGAGCGAATTATTCAGAATCCCAGGGGTTACGGAAGTTTCGGAAGTTACTGGGAGATTTGATATATTAGTAACAATGAATTCTCACTCTTTGGACGAAATGCATCAGCTGATATCAGAACGAGTCGGGCGTATCGAAGGGGTACAGAAGACAGAAACGTTCATTGAAATGAGAAAAACGACTAGAGAAGTTCCGATTCCACCATTGGAGCAGGAGTAGATTAGCTTCAAGTGTCTGGTTCTATATTTTAATTAGTTAGTCATACTGTTGTCCTTGATAGAATATTAGATTAGTTCGATATTACTTATGAGGTCATTATGACTGACGCGTGAATAAATATCATAAACTAAATTAATGATATGAAGAACCCCTATAAAGGAACATCACCGATATAGAAATTAGAATATCCAGCTATACTAAGGAATCATTCAAACTCTAGCAAAAAATCATCAAGTTTTTGACTTCGTACCCAAATTGCCTGGTTGTCCTTGTCCCATACGAATCATTTCATTTATCTTGTTTTCAACTTCCTTTAAATTTTCTTTTACTCTAGTCTCCTGTTTACCTAGAACCACCAAACGGGTGTTAGAGAGATCTTTTTTTTCGTCTAGCTCCTTAAGGGTATCATCCTTTTTGGTTTTAATCAGTAAGGGCCCTACACTCTTATACACTACCTCATCCTGCTCTGATTTCTTTAGCTCTTCGGTAGCCTTTTCAATTTCTACAGATTCGGCTTCAAGTTGTTGTTTTTGCATCAGAATTGCTTGTAAATTTTGCTGCAGCTGTTGTAGCCTGGTAAGTTGTTCCCTTAACCATGGAGGTATTTCTTGTTCGCTCATTTCTAATTACTTGACTTTACCATCATAAATCTATAGCGTTTTATAAATTTAGAGACATGTATGATAAACTCAATAAGCCGACGTATGTGTTAACAATGGCACGCATTGATTGTAAATCGTCTGTACTGATATTAATACAAATTACACCATCAATAGAGGTGATTCTTATTTCTTCAGTAGTGGTGAGAAATTTAGTTTCAGGTTGTAGAGCATTAATGATTGTATTTACGCACTTATTGGATAAGAGTGATGTAAGGTTGTCTAGTCCGATTTGAAGTCTAATATTTACTCTTTGTTTTTTCAATGTTTACATCGTATGTACCTGCAGCTACTTTATAGTTGCATTTTGGACAATACCAAATTCCCAAAGCCCGCCTATCAAATTTTATTGAGCCGCATTTAGGACATTTCCTCTTTTTTTTCAAAAGCCTGTATATCACTCCGTATCTCTTCCTTACTGTAGCTCCATATTTTACTCCTAATCCCTTAAGACGAGATATTTTATGTTTACTTCTACTTACCAATCTTAATCAATTCCTGCAGTTTTGCTCTAATATCTTCTCCCTTGGTTCTGGCTTTGCCTGCAATACCCTTCACTTCATCCACTGTAAAGTACCCTTTCAGCCCCTTTTGCATTGCAACGATTGAACCTTTTGAATTTGTTGTAATTGTCAATCTCGCATCCATACAAGCTTCTTCTTCAATATTGGGATCCAAAAGCAAATATTCACCAATTTTAACTGTAGTAACAGATACTGGAGTCGTAGTTATGGGAGGCTCCTGAGTTTTTCCTGTGTCTACTACTTGGTCATCTTTAATTTCAAAAACTGGTAGTTTACAGCTTGATAATGCGGCTACTACAGCATAAGAGGTGGCGTCGAAAAGGTTACCATCCACGTTAATAATACTACAGTCTACAAAAATGGTATACACTATTTTTCCGGGAACCAAAACCAACTTGCTTAAATCTAACATTTCTGATTCCCTTACGCCCCTATCAACAACCCTAGCGAGTTCAATCGTTTCTTCATCAGGTGGACCTGGTTCTATATGCGGAGATGCAATCGGGAGTACTTCCGCCGTAATTATTAGAGCTCCACTATTTTCCAGTCCTTCAAAAGGTTCACCTGTTTCGACTTTTACTCCTGCAACAACTTCAGTCTTACCCAACTTTACCCAAGCTGATCCACTTGCCTTTTTTATTACGTTTACTTCAATTTCAATTGGTCTTGTTTCGTCTAAACCTCTATCATCTAGTCTTTTTCCCGCGGAAATGGATTCTCTCATTTGTTTTTTGCGAAGATTTTCAACTATTATTGGAGATTTCTTGGAGATACTCATTATTCTTTCAATCCCTTTTCATTACCAAAGTACTTTTCCATTAAAGAGGAACGTTGTATTTCATGCACTTTCAAGCAACCACGTATAGCTTCTTCCAAACACTTATTGAATTCATCTGAATTCAATTCTCCATCGAGTTGAAGTAGAGTTATTTTTTCAAGATTTGGCATATAAGCTACAGGCATATCAGCTCCTCCTTCTTTGTCTTCTGTGTCATTAATGTCAATCACTATTTTATCATCAACCTTACCTGCTGCACATGCTGAAACCATGTCTCGCATATTAATTCCTGCGTCTGCTAGAGCTACGGCAGCAGCCGTTATTCCTGCACATCGTGAACCTCCGTCTGCTTGCAATACTTCAATAAAGATATCAATCGCCGCACGAGGATAATCTTCGAGAATTAATGCGGGTTCTAAGGCCTCTCGGATGACCTTGGATATTTCCGTCTCTCTCCTTGATGGTGCAGGACTTTTGCGGGTATCTGTTGAAAACGGAGACATGTGATATCTGCATCTAACAACGCTCCGGTCAGATAAAGCCATGTGTTTTGGATGAACTTCTCGAGGACCATAGACCGCTGCAATTATCTTATTTTTTCCAAATTCTATAAGAGCAGAGCCATCTGCATTATTTACGACCCCTACTTCAATCTTTACATCCCTTAATTCATCTATTACTCTACCATCGCTTCTTATTCCTTTTTCGTCTATGAGACTTCTACTTTGAACCATTTGAGTTTATCATTCCTTCTTTATCAGTTTTGGTTGAATTAAATTCATCAGCATTAGTCACTGTGTCATTTACTTCATGACTTGGTTGAGTATCATCACTTTCAATTTCCGATTCCGGGACATTCAACAATTGCTTGATTCTCTGCGTAAGGTTTGAAGTATGTGCTTCAACTTCTACTATGTGAATTGCGTTGATCGCAAGAGTAACTCCTTCCTTGTCTTTTCCAGACACTACAATTATTCCATTTTGACCTATAGTTATCCTTGTAGTAGTTGCGTGTTCGATTGTTTGGATCATGGAACCCCTCTTTCCTATGAGTCTTGGAACACGAGTTGGAGATATTTTTATCAATTCACCCGTTGGTATTTTTCCCAAGTCATTGTCCTGAATAGTCAGGATTGGATCTCTCGTCCTATCGAAAATTGCGATTCTTGCTACAATTATATCTCCACTCGATAATTGGCGTCCCATATCATCTTGAGCTGGCGAAAAATCTCTTCCGAATACGTCCTGCGCTGGTAAGTGTGCAAGAAAACATGAATTGATGTCAATAGACCAAGAAAGAGATGAATGGTCCAGTATTTTACCTATCACAATATCATTTGCCCGCGGGAAATACACCCCCGATAGTGGAATAACTTTCGCCCCATCTTGACTTGATTCTGTAATTCCAATCCGAGTTGATATAATTGAATTTCCATTCCTAAAGACATTTACCAAAGGTTTCAAATTACCTTCTGCTACAATGTCTCCAGGTATAACGTATTTTCTCTTAGTTTCTTGCATATCGTAAACCTCCAAAACAAGAATTCAAAAACATTCTATTCATAATTCTCCCTTTTTGGGAAAGTTAGAACAGACTTATATTTTAAGTGTGGCCAAAAGGATGAATTATGATTATTTCTCGGCGACCTGAGCTGAGCCTTTGGTTGCAGTTCCGATGCGATCCAGAAATGAGCCCTTCATCCCCGCGTTAATACTGAGAACTACTTGTAATGATCCATCCGAAAGCCATTGTTCTGATTTTATCTCACCTATACTTTTGAATACACTAAAGGATTGTCCTGAAAATTGAGTAGGTACAGTTACAGTTAATTCCAATATTTCTGACTTCAGGGGCAATATTTTTCTCAATGGATCCATGACATCCTTGATTTGATCATCTAACCGCTTAAAAGGATCAATTGCGACTCGTGCTTCATCAAGAACAGCATTAATTCTTGAAATGGGATGGGGCATGTGGGTCTTGGGATCGACAAAATTTTTGTTTATATACTGGGCGATCTGTTTTTTCTTTTCTTCAATCATCTTTCTCCTCTGTTCTGTGTTCATGTTAAGATCGCCTTTCGTCATAATTTGCTTTGCTATTTCCAGTTGATCAGTTGTCTTAAAATGTTTCATTAACTTCTCAGTCGAGCTTCTTGTGCCCTTATTAGCATCTGAATAAATTTCATCTGAGATCATAATATTGGAAATATCAGTTTTTTTACCAAGTTTATATTCTAAAGCGGGGTCTGGTTTTACCAAAATTTCAAACTTTTCGTTTCCGGTACTTAATCGTACTATTGTAAATTTCTCAACCATGTAAATCCTAATATCTGAAAATATATAAGGATACGAATGATAAATTATCGCTTTCTGTATTTATAGGTAAATAAAAAAGTAAAAGAGGAAAAAAATCGTTCCTACTCGCTTACGTAAGCTCGTTCTCCGTGTTGGGTTAGATCCAGTCCGATTTCTTCTTCCTTTGGCGTGACTCTTATGCCGCCGGGCCATACTTTGTCCATTATCTTGACGATTACTGCGGTGATACCCATTGCCCACGCCATAGCAGCAAATGCACCTACAGCATTTTCTAATAATTGATGTGGATTGCCGAATACGAGTCCATTGTCACCCCATGGGGTAAATCGCTTTTCTGCAAACAGTCCTGTGCACAAGGCTCCAACAAGCCCACCAATTCCATGTACTCCCCATGTATCCAACGCATCATCCCACTTTCTGCTGTTCTTGAACATTACCGCTGCGTAACATGCTACAGATGCAACTATTCCAATAACAAGAGCAGACATTGGAGAGACGAATCCAGAAGCTGGCGTAATGGCTACAAGTCCAGCTACAGCACCGGAAGCAGCTCCCACAGTGGATGCACGCCCAGTATGGGCCCAGGAAAGGAGTGACCAGGTAACCGCTGCCATACCGGTAGCCACCTGCGTTGCAACAAATGCGCTTGTTGCATTTGTAGCCGCTGCCCCTGCAGAGCCTGCATTAAATCCAAACCAGCCGAACCAGAGTAGGGCTGCTCCTAAAACTACGAGTGAGATGTTGTGTGGTTCCATAGGAACTTTACCATATCCTATTCTTCTTCCCAACATTAGTGCTATGACAAGCCCGGAGAATCCAGATGTTATATGAATGACTGTTCCCCCAGCGAAATCAAGTGAACCGTAGCAACCAGTCCATCCAAAGCCACAGTATCCAGGATTCATTCCGTAATTATCAGGCCCTGTAATTTCCCATGTCCAATGCGCGGCAAAGTCATAAACAAAGGTAGACCAAAGAACGACGAAAATAAGAAATGCACTAAATTTCATTCTTTCAGCTACTGCGGCTACAATCAACGCAGGAGTAATAATGGCGAACATCATCTGGAATATCATGTACGTTTGATGCGGAATAGTGGTCCCAGTAATCCCTCCATAAGCAATTGAAGGAACGTCATGAAGAACGTTGTTTAATCCAGCCCAGTCTAGAGTTCCAATAAATCCATAACCGCCTGCGTCTGGACCAAAAGCTAAGCTATAGCCGAATAGGACCCACTGCACAGCAACAACTCCCGTAGTAATGAAGACCATGTGAAGAGTATTAACAGCATTTTTTTGCCTAGTCAGTCCTGCATAAAATATAGCCAAGCCGCCAGGTGTCATTACAAGTACAAGTGCTGAAGACGTGAGCATCCATGCATTGTCACCTGAATCTATCTCACAAGGGATTAAATTCCCTTCTGCAGTTAGATTATACTTTCCGTTGGCATCTGTTGCCCAGCAATGATACTTTGCAGCAGGATCGTTTGCTGTGTAGTTATTAGCGCTTACTAGTTGAGCAGATGCGATTGTAATTGTTGTCAAAATACCAACTAACATAAAGATAGTGAGGTTCTTCCTAAACATCATTGACCAATATTTTAGAGAAGTATAAATAATATAACAATATAATATGAAATTCTAATGATTTTATTATAAAACACTAGTAGATCTGATTAATCATAATTCTGAGCTTTTATGCAAGTATCATAAAATTGTGTTTAAATATTTTTAACTCGTTACATGTGCGGAGCAATTCATAAAATGTGGCTATTTGATCAAATTGACTGTGTATACTTGATAGGGCTTAATTCATTTTTAGTTATTCCCCATTAGAGTATCAATTAGGATTTTTACATTTTATTGATCTCTATTCTCCAAGGATTATAGACTGTAAATGAAATGAAGGAAGTATCGTCAATATTTTTCACTGACAGAGAACTGATAAAAAGTATCATTACTAAGGAGAGAATCACAAATAATCATTGATATTTCGAAACTATGAAGGCAAAATTGTTAATCATCATTAGGTTAATTTGCAATACAGTGGCAACAATCCTTCGATATTCTATCAATTACTGTTTTGAGTAATTGAACAAAATTAACTTAATTATTCTTGTGGATAAATCCGAAAATCTTCCGACATCGCAATTATTCATTTTTTATAAAATTTTCAAAAGTCTATAAATAATTGTACTTTATAGTGCAGACTTTATTTCTCCTAGTCCAATTTTGAAAGTGAATTTTTGTAACAGATGCTTTTGACACTAGGACTTGCATCTTACTCCATCTCTGTCTCGGTCAAACCCGTGTGGATCAGAGCCCGAGACTGCAAACCTCTTACCGGAGACATCGGAACAATCGAAATCAGGAGGTGGCGACGGTATACAAAAGTCTGGATATGAAGGATCACAGTTACTCGAACCAGAACTCGATACTGGATCAGATTATTTAGGTGGGCCAATATGGTTTAAGCCGCCTAATTTACGCAGTTACACTTGATTTGACTTAACTTGTTTAAGCAAGTGTAATCTATTTATTTTGACTAAGTTAATCAATAGTGATGCGCAGATTCTTTAAAGTTAAGGACAAGAATGATAAATCTTCCAACAATTCAGAAGCGACTAAAAATACGGTAGACCATCGCGACTTTCAGGTCCGCGATTTGTATAAAAAAGGAGTCAATTACATGTCCAATGATAAATTAAATGATGCCATACGTAATTTTGAATTGGCTCTTAGATTAGATCCAAAGTTTGTTGATGCATGGATAAAGAAAGGATATGCTCATTTCCATTCGGGCGATTATTCTTTTGCCATCTCATCTTTTGATATGGCATTAGATATTGATCCCGGCAATCATGAAGCCTGGAATTTGAAGGGTCTTGCGTATTATAAAATGAATAACTATGTCAAGGCAATAGAATGCTGTACCAAAGCCTTGGATGCAAATCCAAGCGATGGATTGGTTTGGTACAACTATGCTTGTTATCTCACGTTAGATGGGAAAGTAAACGATGGAATGGAAGCTTTGAAGAGGGCAATTGAAATAGATATTTCGCATGCAAAAAAAGCTGTGCGAGATAGAGATTTTGAAAATGCCCGTGCGGAAGAAGGATTTATGCGAATATTTGAGGTGGTTGTTCTAGAATCCCTTCGACAGGGATATGAGTATGTAGGTAAAATTGTTTGGGCAACTGGCATGGACAAACAGGATGTTGAGGATGCACTTTTTAGATTGAGTATGAAGGGATTAGTGATAATAAAAGAAAAGAAATCATATCTTGGCAAGGAAGTTACATACGAACTTTCTAGAGACATTTCAGACAAGTTTGGAGAAACAAAACGATCGGGCTTTTTGAAATCCAAGGAATATTTAGCACCAGTTCAGGAAATAAGAGATATAATTGAAATTTTAGATAAATCAATTGAGTCTGTCAAAAACGGGGATGTACTTCAAACAATTGACTCTTTTGAACAATTAACAAGTCCAGCCAAACATGGCAATACAATGATTGAGCAATTTTTTGATCAGCATCGTGATTTGAGATTGTATCAAATCAGATTGAGAGACCAAGGACAGGAATATCTTGATTCACATAAGTCAGAATTGACTAATTTGCTCGAAGACATTATTGAAAAAGTACGAAGTGGTCCTTTATCCAGAACAATCTAGGATAAGAAGCAATTACCTTTTTCAGATTTTTTACTGAAATCTCTTCTTCAATTTCTGCTGAACCCTTTTTAATTAGTTGTTTTTGTTTACAATTTCGTGAATTGTGTCCATATTTGATTCAAAATATATTGAAACAAAGTACATTGTCCCATATTTTTACCCAGGGTGAAATCAAATATTCTTATTTACAGGTCAACGAGATGTTGAGCACTTATAATCAAGTTGTAAAGCTTCTGCAGTACGGTTTATGTTAATTGGGGTATCCTGCAGCAGGTTAGTATTCTTGATTCTATTTTCTCCACCCTTTGAGCATGCGAAAAGATACCAAAATAGTCGCCTGGCAGCGGGATCTGACATTTCTAATAATTACTATATGCTTTTAATTGAAATTTGAACTCATTCGGATGATCATTATACACATAATATTAATACGAGGTACACCGTTAATTACACTATGGAAAAGATTTTCGCCGAGTCAAGCGAGAAGGAAATAACCAGAACTATAGCAAATATGTTCAATGAAACTTTGATTGAATATAGTGATTGCGATGTAATTATCATTGGGGCTGGACCAGCAGGATTGATGGCTGGAAGAGAGTTATGCAAAAATGGAGTTCACACCCTCATAATAGAACAAAATAACTATGTCGGTGGGGGATATTGGGTAGGAGGATACATGATGAATCCCGTGACGGTCAGATATCCAGCAAATAAAATATGGGATGAACTTGGAGTACCCTACAGAAAAATTTCGGATTCATTATATGCGACATGGGGACCTCACGCATGTTCAAAGCTAATCGCATCTGCATGTGATTCGGGTGTAAGATTCCTCCAGCTTACTAAATTTGACGACTTGGTACTGAAAAATGAAAGGGTGGGTGGAGTTGTCATAAACTGGATGCCTGTTTCTGCTTTACCGAGAAATATTACATGCGTAGACCCTGTTGCCCTCGAATCAAAAATAGTAATAGATGCGTCAGGGCATGACTCCGTAGCCGTAAAGAGATTAATGGATAGAGGATATTTGAAGTGGAAAGGAATGGAACCTATGTCGGTCTCAGGAGAAGATGCGGTTGTTGAATATACAGGGGAAGTTTATCCTGGATTAATAGCTGCCGGAATGTCAGCAACAGAAACACATGGATTACCTAGAATGGGGCCTACATTTGGATCAATGTTGTTATCTGGTAGGAAAGCAGCACAAGTTGCTCTAAATAAATTAAAGAAAATACCAAATCCTGATATAAAGATAAACTAGGGTAGAGTTAAAGTGATTCGCATATAATAATTATCAGAGGTGCGTCTCTACTCCTGCCCTTACTAGAGTTCGAGGAAAATTCACAAGAGTTTAATCGCAAGTCTGGTCATTTGTCAATTATTTCAACATGAACAAGGCTATATTGTAAACAATACGGTGATTAATCGGTCAGACAAAGTTTAGGATACAGCTCACTTACAAAAGATACGAAATTCACCACGCGATATTAACTTGAAAGTTACATTACTGCCATCAAAGAAACTACTCTGGAATTATTAATGAAAAACAGATGTAACTAAACCATGTAAACGTTATATTTGAAGATAATTTAGGATGCTCTCGTTACGAAAATGACACGAAAGACCATGCTAGACAATTAATTTGCGGTTTGCAAACTTTAATAACTATTTTTGGCCTTATCGAAGGTACCGGCAAACCAAAAGGGCATTATTTCAGAAAATGCTAAAAGATTTGCTCTCTATTAATAGTAAAGAAAGAGACCAGGAGTTTGCCATTAGTTAATGTTAGCTTTATCTTTGTCAGCTCGTATATTGAATGAAAATGCAAATCAGGCCATTTTTTCCTTAGTAATGGTAACTCAATTTAATCTATATATCACTGTAAATGTTTCATGCCTCTTTGTGAAGAATTGGTTTATAATCGTGTGATAATTTCGGTACTATGCAAAGAACATATAGATATATTGGATAAAGTTAAACAATAATTTGAGAAATTTTTAACAAGCCCATTAATTCTAGCAATATTATCGTTCCTTCCACTATAAATCAAACAACCGATCTGTTTACTTCCGAACAAATTATTAATTGGTTAAATCATTCTCCAGTTAATCATACATGTCAAAAAATGCAAAACATGATTCCGATACCTCTTCAGAAGCACGGGACCAGTATGATGTAATAATTATAGGCTCCGGACCGGCGGGTTTTACGGCAGGCGTCTATACATCGCGCGCAAAGCTGAAGGTTCTGATAATTACTGGGTCCCTTCCTGGCGGCCAACTTATGACTACTAGTGAAGTTGAAAATTATCCAGGTTTCCCCAATGGTATTTTTGGACCAGAGCTTATGATGAATATGAGACAACAAGCTGAGCGGTTTGGTACCACAATAATCGATGATGAAGTTGTAAAAGTAAATTTCAAGAATCATCCGTTTCGCATATCAACTCACTCTGAAAGTTTTGAAGGCAGGGCGATATTACTTTGTACTGGAGCATCTCCTAGAAAATTGGGCATAAACGGTGAAGAAGAATTTGGGGGAAGGGGTGTTTCCTATTGCGCTACTTGTGATGGGCCGTTCTTCAAAGGTGAAGAGATCGCGGTAATTGGCGGGGGTGATACTGCAATTGAAGAGGCAACATTCCTTACTAAATTTGGTAAATCAGTCAAGATTATTCACAGGAGAGACTTCTTGCGAGCCAGCAAAATCCTACAAGAAAAGGCATTCGAAAACTCGAAAATTCAAATCATATGGAACCACGTCGTGACAGGAATCAGCGGTAATAAGAAGATAGAAAGCATAGACATAAAGGATCTAACTACAGGCATGACAAGTAATTTATCAGTAGGAGGCCTTTTTGTAGCAATTGGTCATGAACCGAATACTTCAATTTTCAAAGATCAATTAGAGTTGGATGACAAAGGCTATGTAGTTCTCAAAGAAAATACTAAAACTAGTGTAGAAGGAATTTTTGCCGCTGGCGATGTTCATGATTATCGTTATAGGCAAGCGGTAACAGCTGCGGGATTTGGGTGTATGGCGGCGCTGGATGTTGAAAAATGGTTAAGTGAAAATAAATTTCCCAAATGAACTATGTCTTAATATATAATTCCGGCAATTTCTCCAATGCAGAAGCATAGTCACTTTCTACAAGTATATTTTGCTCTTTATACAGACTTTTGAATTTTCTGCCGTCATCAGCAAAAATACCTACTATATTCCCCTTTTCAATTCCCTTTGAAAACTTTAACATTGAAGACATAACTGATCCTGAAGATGGCCCTACGAACAAGCCTTCTTTTCTTAGTAGATCCTTAACTGCGTCAAATGAATCCTGATTTGTAGCAGTCATCCATTGGTCAACTATGTCTTCTCTACGTTTGAAGAGACCTGGCATCGATGATTCTTCAAAGTTTCTCAACCCTTGAAGCAGATGATTCTGTTGGGCTTGAATAGCGATAACCTTTATATTTTTATTCTTCTCCTTAAGAAAAGTGCCAGTTCCTGTTATAGTGCCTCCTGTCCCACAGCCTGTAAAGAAATGCGTTACTTTGCCATAAGTTTGTTCCCAAATTTCAGGACCGGTACTCTCGTAGTGTGATAAGAAATTTGAATCATTTTCATATTGGTTTGGCATATAATAAACGTCGGTTCTTGGTTTTGCTATGGCCATAGCAAGAGCAATACTTTGATCGGTTCCTGCTCCAACGCGTGGACACAAATCGTCTGAAGTTTCATGGAGCACCGCTCCGAGATTTTTCAGAATCCTTTTGGTTTCCTCACTAACCTTCTCGGGAATAACAATTTCAACTTTGTAACCCATCGAGGAGGCAATACCAGTTAGTGCGATTCCAGTATTTCCAGAAGTAGGCTCAATAATTATGCTCTTATTTTTTACGAGTAAACCTTTCTTTTCAGCGTCCTTAATCATCCAATATGCCGCTCTATCTTTGACTGAACCGAATGGATTGTACCATTCTAATTTTGCATAAAATTTAATATTTTCATTTGAATAAGATGAGAGCTCATATAATGGAGTATTACCTATACGTTGTAGTATTTCGGGTCCAATTATAGATGTCATTCAAATCACTTTGTTTTCTTTATTACAAATTCTAAATCGTTATCTTTTTTTTCCACAGATAACAAATTATGACCAGTTTTTTGTGCCCATCTTGTTATATCTTCCTCTGATTCAGGGTCGTCAGCTATAATCTTTAGTTTGTCACCGATACCCAGTTTTTCTATTTCAATTTTAGTCCTGAAAACTGGTTCTGGACAATAAAGTCCTCTAACGTCTATAACTTTATCAAACGTTTTATTAGCTCCAGTTTCCGCTGTCATATTCATTCCTTACACTGTTACTCAGGGTCCTGTTGATATTAAATGTTTATAGAACGCCCTCAATCGTATTATGTATTGTAGAATACCACCAAATGTTCCACATTTTTCAGATTTTTGTAATTTGGAATCATCTAAATAGATCATCTTTTTTTAATCTAATGAGCTTTGATATTGAAGAATCATAAGATGTAAAATCGTAACCCCTGACGATTGTTACAGGTACACGGGATGATTTACACATGACAAGTTCAGCAGCAGAGGCTATTTCATCAGCAATTGCAATTTCGGTGATCCTCAGAACATTCCCATACATATCGAGTTTTCCAATATAACTCTTGATTGGATCGATTCCCGCTATTCCAATTGCAATATTAACTTGAGCCGTCCTAAACGGTCTACCAAAAGTATCAGAAATAATTACTCCTACAGTCGCCTTGGTTCTTGAGTTTAGATCATCTCTTATTTTTCTAGCCGATTTATCTGGATCATCTGGTAACAATACAACATGATTAGATAATTTTCCTACATTACTGGTATCAATTCCTGCGTTAGCGCAAACAAATCCATGTTTAGTTTCTGTGATAATAATGTCACGTTCTATTCTGACTATTTCTTTGGATTGGGAAAAAATAAGCTCCACCAGTCTCGGATCCTTACCAGTCTGTGAAGAAATTTTTTTTGATTCTTCAGAAGGAACTATTTTTGTCAGATCGGTAATTTTACCTTCTGCCTTTGAAATTATTTTGTGTGTAATAACAACTACATCATTCTCTTGTAAGGACTCATTTTTTTCTTTGAGTGAGTTTATTATAATATTGGTAATGTCGTCGCCATAGATTATATCATCTTGAATTGTGATTGGAATTATTTGTATCTTAGTTAAATCATCCATGTTGAACATTTAATATTTTATGAATATCGATTTCATAATTGAGTCTCTATGGTCTTACCAAATTTCTTTTCTAAAAGACTTAACAAGATGGACAAATCCCTAATTTCAATTGTAGTGTCTGCCCTTTGTTTCACGATTTCAACGGGACAAAACCCAACTGTATATCCAGCAATATCAAACAATTTCAAGTCATTTGCTCCATCAACTACTACTACAATGTCTTCCTTTTTTAATCCCCATTCCTGGATTATCGATTTTACTACCATAGCCTTATCGGAACTAACATTAATTTTTACGCCGTCTAGCCTACCATCTATAAAAATCAGTTCGTTTGAAAAGATTTTATCCAAACATAATTCCTCCTTGAGTTTGTCTGTGATTATGGTGAAACCTCCAGAAACGGCGATTAACTTCCATCCCGCTTTTTTAAGTGAATAGCAAAGTTTTCTTGCTCCAGGCATTATTTCTAAATTATCGGCAATATACTTTGCATCTTCAAATGAAGTACCTCGTAATGAAATGACTCGTCTATAGAGACCTTCTTCCCAATCGATTTCTCCTCTTATGCCTTGTTTTGTAATATCCCAGATTTCTTTTTCTTTTTCTGGACCGAGTTTCTGTGCAAGAACGGGTAGATACTCTGCATTGAGAAGTACACCTTCTACGTCGAAGATTATCAGCATTTTAACTGTTAGTCGAGAAGAGTTACTTTACAATATATTAAGTTTATTTAACATTTAACAATTCATTAGAGTCCCATTTCTGCTCTCATACTTTGTCTGTTCGAGGAAGTTCGTTACTAACTGTTATGAATTTTCAACAAATTGCTATGTCTAGAGATTCTCTAACTATTT
>JAJPIN010000168.1 GCA_021324715.1 Nitrososphaeria archaeon | reverse complement strand
TTGGATGCAAATTTTGTGAAGAGTTTGGACGAGATTTCTGAATCAATACCTCGTCCCGTATCTTTCACATTTATGATAAGGAAGCTTTGTCGATCTTGTATTTCCTTCTTCAATATTACTCGGATCTTTCCTTCCTGAGTAAAACTAACAGCATTATCTAATATATTACAAATGACTTGAGTTATTCTGATCTTGTCTATAGTAGCATTGATACTCTTTATTCCTTCATGCAATGCTACCAATTCCTTAGTGTTCTGGTCTTTACTCTGTACGTTCTTGTCTTCTAATTTTCGGTTGTAACTTTCAACTAAATCTCCTACCAACTTACCTATATCGACAATTTCTTTTGTAAGGACCAAAGAATTATTCTCAATCCGAGTTACGTCTAGCATTATTCGTGCAAGTCTCTCCAGCCTCCTTGCGTTCAATATTACTTCATCAAGAAGACGTCGATGTTCATCATTGTCAATTTTAGAATATAGTAGTTCCGAAAATCCAATTATAGGTTGAATCGGATTTCGTAATTCATGAGCTGCCATATTGATAAAATCTTTCTGCAATTTTTCGACTTCTCTCATCTTTTCGAATAGTTCGGCCTGTCTCCAGAAGCTCTCAAACACCGCCAAATAAGATGATATTATGGTAGGACTAATCGAGTAGGTGGATAAGCCAACAGCATCATAGGATGCATCTTGCTTGTCATCCTTTAATTCTAATATGAGACATTGTCTAGAGTCTACCACAAGTATGGAAAGCTTTGTTTCCAAACTTGTACTGACAGTTCTAATATCTATTTTAGGAACATTAGACTTTGTTTGTACTATAAGCTCATTTGTTGTCTCAGTAGAGGGCAGTAACATTCTAATGCTAATATTTTGTCTATCTGAAGCCTTTTTCAAGAGAGTTAATGCTCCCATTTCAATTTGGCGTTTAAGGGCATTTGTAGATGAAAACAGAATATTGATCTCTTTTCTTGCCGATTTTACCATGTCCCAACCGCGAGCTATTGAATCAACAGGATTTCGTATTATTTCAATCTCTGCAGTACCGACTTTCTTCTCTATATCCTTTATTCGGTATCGTGCATCAATTCCCTCTTTCCATAATTGCTCAAACATAGAACTAAAATGTTTTATATAGGAGCCTTCGTTACTAGCTAGGATATTCTGGACCATTCCCGTCCCTCCGTCATTTATTTCTTCTACAGTAGTGATAAGTCCATGTTTACTGACCGCAAAATTGATAGGAGCTAGATTGTTAACATGTCTTATTCTAATTCCTAGATTCAGAAATTTTTTGACCACATTAACACTATCTTTCTCGATCCTCATAATCCATCTAATTCCCTCACTCTCTCGTCTTCTTTGCTTTTTCAATATTTTTATAAATAAATCGAAAAATGTGTTGTAAGGTAATTGTACTCCACCATGGTTTGATACAACAGATAATCCAGAAGAAACCTCGGATAGATGAGTGATATGTTTCATAATCTCTTCTTTATCGTACACTATCCTAGTTTCGCGTGGAATTGCTCCATCTATTATATCCTGTATTCTTTCCTCGGCTGGAATTGATTTACTCCATAGAGTATCAAATATGCAGCGTCCATGTTCTACAATTTGAGTCAAATCGCTGTAAATATGTTCAGATGCTATGGATTCACTTTTATCTTGAACCAACAGAGCAAGATACTCCCCTTCCGTAATCATGAAATTAGTCTTGAGACCATCTATATGTCTGAGTTCGTCAACAATGCCCAGTAACGCCTTACAATCATCAAGATTTTGATGGTTGATTTCAGTGATATATCTCAGTTTTACGCCTTTCTTCCTGGCCGCTAGAAATGCATTCTTAATCGGTTTTAAGGAGATTGCAAGTGATGGCCTCGTATAGGTCATACATGTATCAATTGTTTTAGTTGCTCTATTGAAAATCCTTATTTCGGTATCTATAGCACTACGCTTTCCAAGGATAACTCGTGTCGTATGGTTCAACTTTAAAATGTACCTCTCGTTTCAAAAGTTATGGCCATACCTCATCAATATGTCTTTTTGCGTGTTGTTTAACACTATTAATTAACAAGCTCGGATTTACCGGCTTGATAATGAATTGATTTAGTCTTACGTCAGGTAATAACGTAGTTATTTCTTGGGCGATATCAAGTGCGGTTACAAATATTATTCTTACGTCTGGATCAAAAGTTTTTAATTGCTGATATAATTCAAATCCATTTAAATGTGACATTCGAATATCCGTTATTACCAGATCATATTGACCATATTTTGAATCCATAAAGTGCCTCAGTGCCTTTTCAGGATCGGTAAAAGAATCGACTATCATGCCTGCTGATTTCAGATATTGTGAAAAAAGAAATGAGATGGACGGATCATCGTCGATTAACATTATTGATAACACTTTAGTAGAATAAGGGTCACTCGAGGAGTCCCTTCCCGTTGCAAGTATTGGCTTTTCGGTAGAATATTTTTCAATAGACGGTATAAGGAGGTAGACAGGATAGGAATACCTATTCTCTTTCCATGTTAATTCTTTTATTTCCTTAAAGTGGTAGCGTTTTGCAAGCTTCGGAGAAGAATTTACAATCCGCCATAAGTCAGCTCCTATGGCGATTCCATTTGATGGCGCCTTTTTATTTATTTTGGCACAAAAGTTTATAGTTGGTCCAAAAAGATCGTAGGAACTTGATACTTCTCCAGACATGGCAACTTCTAATTTACCATAATCAGCACTGATTCGATATGAGATATCAGGGAGTAATTGTTTATGAAGTTCAGAGTTTATCAATTGACGGGATGATACCATACCGACGAAGCATTCTAGGGCCTGTTTGAATGCTTCAATATTTTCTACATTTGAGGTTTGAGGAAAGAAGAATATGACACCATCCCCAACAGTTTTTAATATTTTTCCATCATGATATTTAACAACATTTGCTATTTCATTGATAAAGACTGTATAGAATTTCGTAATTTTCCCAGAGTTGTATAGTTTCGAGGTGATCTGAGTGGAACCAACTATGTCTACCATTGCGATACAATAACACTCTGACTTGTTTGAGAATACAACCTCATTTTTTTTCAAATCGGGCAACGGTTCTTTCACTTGAATTTCTCCCATTCCAATATTGCAGTGACGTAGGGGAGACATCCTAATGATAACTCTCTTACTATCTTGTGAGTCCTCACCAATCTTCATGAGTAATAATTAGCCCATCAACATTATAGGTAGTAGTAAGAATAGTAGCTTATTTGTACATAAACTAGCTTATTACTTCAATCCCCAATTCCAGGACATTGGTGTGTTCATATCAAATCTCTATACTGCTAGCGGCCGTCCACATGCATGGCATCTAAGATGCGATTTAACAAATAGGAGTTCTGAGCGTTCTGATACTTCTATACACTCGGGTGCCCCTTCCTTACAAATGTGGCAGTATACTTTTGTCATTATAATATTTCGTGAAAGTTGGATATTAAGTTAATGATCTATACGCTATTTGGTAATAAGATCTAGTTCAGTCAACTAAACAATGCATTCTGAGACTAATATTAAGGATCAAAATTTTACAAATTCGACTTAGTTCAATCAATCATATCTCTTGGATCCGAACATATCCAGCAGATCTGGCTTCTACAGAAGATATTGTTACTTAACTAGTACGAATCTACTCGATTTGTAATTAATCTTTGGATTTCATTTTTTGATCGGACAGATTGCGCTGAAAGTACAATTGAGCTTGTTTGCTAAGGTCTCGCCTCATAGATTATATTAAATGGCGTCTGGGTAGCACGTCTGAATTTAGTAAATCCCCCGGCTAGTAGTATTGCCTTTATTTTCTTT
>JAJPIN010000041.1 GCA_021324715.1 Nitrososphaeria archaeon | reverse complement strand
TGTCCGTATATAGAAATAAATGTATTAGTTAACTCTTCTATATTTTTTCTAGCTTTACCTTTTTCACCGATTATTCTTCCCTTAATCCTATTAGTAGAATTGGTTGAGGTTGTAAAGTTACGAAGATCCAAAACCTGAAAGAGCGACTCTTCGTCTAGGATCCTAAATGCTCTTTCTGGAGAAAAACCATTTGAAATAGCATTAATAATGTCTCTTGCCTTTAAAGCTCCATTTTCATCATAGTTTTTAGTTGTCGAAGCTATGGTTATTTGTCCGGTCTTACTTTCAACCTCAATTTCTACATTGCACATTTTGCAAATTTTAATCTTGGTTTTTCCCTTATTTCCTATTACAACCGGTATTCGTTCTTCGGTTATATGGAGTATTAATCTGAGATGTTCATCTTTATCCAAAATAGGCATAATTAGAAATAAGAATTTGTAATTATTTATTTATTGTACGAGATTTTCCACCTAATATGACTGTGTGAACCTATATATCATTAGAAATGGAACATCTGAAAAATACTTCACGCTTGATTTCTTTGCAAGTTTCATTTCAATTGCCTTGTTTACAGTTTCTTTTCCAGCTAAATTTGAGATTGTAGATTTTTTTAAATAAGATTCTATTTCAGATTCATCTACAATTTTATCCATCCAGTAGCTTTTTTCAATATTTATTGTAACATTATCATGATGAATTTGCTTATCAATCAGGTAAAGATCGCATATATTGACCATGATGGAATTTTGGTAATTCATTGTTCTAATTGCATATCTTTGGGATTGGCTTTTCTGTCCGGTATTTTCAATTGTCAAATGATATCTTCAATGATATGTATTTAGATAAGTTTTTTGTTTCACTATCTGATTAACTGTTTTAAATCAGTATAGTGTAAAGTATATTAAAGAATCTTCATTATCATTGTTTGTATTTTTATTATTAAGTAATAATACTATTAATGGACCATCAAATTAATTAGTCCCTCACGCATAATGATGACGTAGAAGAGATTGCCAAAAGACCTAGAATACATGAAGGACAAAAGGAATTTGGATTATGCTTCCATTTCAACTCATTATAGAAGAGTTCTTGTTGTCTGTATAGACCGAGACAATGATCTAGGCAAAAATGGTGGCGTAGAGACACCAGTCTTTGGAAGAGATCAATGTATTAGCGCAGGAACTAGGTTAGCAATTGAAGATCCAGAAGACGCTGACGCCAACTCAATCTTTGGCGCCGTAAAAATATATGAAGAGCTTGTAACAAAGGGATATGAAACTGAGGTTGCTGTTATTGCTGGAGCATATAATCGTGGTGTAGAAGCTGACGAAAAAATATCATCAGAACTAATAGCAGTATTATCTAAATTCAAAGCAGAGGGAATTGTCATTGTTTCTGATGGGGAGGACGACGAAACGGTAATACCGCTAATACAAGCTATGATTCCAGTGATATCTATACAAAGGATAATCATGCGACATAGTAGAAGCGTTGAATATTCATATGCAGTTTTTGGAAAATACATTAAGATGTTGATTTATGATCCAAGATATTCAAAGTTCTTTTTGGGCGTACCAGGTGCCCTCCTTATTGCCAGTGGATTTGCTACTATATTTGGTTTCACTAGAGAAGCCCTGGCACTAGTATTGAGCATACTGGGTGTTGCTTTTGTAATTAGGGCTTTTGACATTGACAAAGCAATTGGATCGCTTAATAGGACTACACCATCAACTTTCATTAGGATATTTTCCACATTTGCGGGGATAATGATTATTTTAGTGGGAATATCTAATGGGATATCAAGTATTCCAGACGGAGCAGTTCCAAAAGATGCTAGCATAACTGGGATTATCACAAATAGAATTGTAGTAGGAGACTTTGTTCATGGTTCAATAACTTTAATTTGGATAGGTCTCGGGACTATTTTCGGTGGGATACTTCTAAGCAATTGGTTTAAAGGGAGTATTAGAATTCTTTCGGATATCCTCCGATTGGTCATACTTGGTTTGATATTTATACCTGCAATTCAATTTACTTCAGTCCTTACTGAGAAAACTAATCCATTTAATCTTATTTCTTCGTTATTTATTGGTTTAGCGATTACGCTAGTGGCCACTACATTTTTGTTTCAATACTTCAGAAACAAGAAAGGTGGGGAACATTTAAAGCATTAGAACAATTCGTTTCATAATGGTTATTATATGATTTAAAATAACTCAAATAGAGAGCATATGAATAGTTTTTTTTATGATCTCATTAATAATAATTGGTTTTATAGATTTTATGAACGTAAGCTAGAATCACAAATAAAACAAGATTCTCTCCCGAGTCATGTTGCAATAATATTAGATGGAAATAGAAGATGGGCAAGATATCACTTCCTGGCAAGCAAGGGAGCACACACCATTGGTGCAGACAAGGCCGAACAGTTACTAACCTGGATCTACGATCTTAGAATTAAAATAACTACGCTTTACGTATTATCAATAGAAAATATGGAACGTGACAAGAAAGAATTGTATGATATCTACGATTTGCTTAGAATAAAACTTGAAAAATTGTACGAAGATTCACGTATACATGAAAGGCAAATGAAGATAAAGGCTATCGGAAATGTAGAAGCCCTTCCAGCATCAATTAAAGATATCCTTTTTAAACTTGAGGAGGAGACGAAGCACTACGAACTCACATATCTAAATATAGCAGTTGCATATGGCGGACAGCAGGAATTAGTTGAAGCGATTCGAAAAATTGCTCGTGATGTGGAAAAAAAGGAATTACAAATATCGGATATCAATGAACAGTCAATTGATTCGTATCTTTATACCTCACATTTGCCTCAACCAGAGCCCGATCTTATCCTCAGGACCTCTGGTGAAAAACGACTCAGTGGTTTTTTGTTATGGCAAAGTGCGTACAGTGAACTAGTTTTCATGGACGTATTTTGGCCTGAATTTAGAAAGATCGATTTAATGAGAGCTATTAGGACATTTCAGAGGCGCCGAAGAAGGTACGGAAAATAAGATAATATTGATATGGCA
>JAJPIN010000066.1 GCA_021324715.1 Nitrososphaeria archaeon | reverse complement strand
GTAATATTGTTAGTCTGTGCCGTACCCGTAATATTGTTAGTCTGTGCCGTACCCGTAATATTGTTAGTCTGTGCCGTACCCGTAATATTGTTAGTCTGTGCCGTACCGTTTAATATTGAGAGTGCATGTGGGATAGACAGAGGAAGAGAACAAATTCCGATAAAAAATAAAAACAAAATAGTTGAATGATATATCCTCATATGATTCAAAATTATAAATTAAAAACCGGTATTTAATTTTAGCATTTATATCTAATAGAAACCAAGCAATTAGTCTATCGATTTGTATGATTTTTGAGAGTTTATGATTCAAATAATTTCAAAATAGGCACATTTGATACTATATTTGAGAATCTTATCGGCTGAGAAGCGTATACTATTATACTCTTTGTATTAATTGTATCTTGTCAAGATAAAAGGGAAAATTTTGAAGGAAATGATTGAATCTTGAAATTGAAACTATCGGAACCTTCTCAAAAAATTTGCATTCGCAATCATTGAGAGTCACTATAACCGGAATAGCTGCCTCAACGTCTTTTCTTTTAGCCAAAAATATCCGAGCTCGTCTTATCTGATTTAATGAAAATCTTGATACGTTAAAGTCATAAATTTTCATCCAATGCTTGCAGTCTATTAATAAAGCAGTTTTCTGATAAATTCCAATCACGTCTATCTGGATTCTGGGGTTATTGAATACAATATTTCTTTCTAGAGTATATCCTACAGATTTTATCAAAAGCGATGTAAATAACTCAAAATCGTTCCACCGTAATTTCTTTGATAGGATCTCTGGATTGCAGCCGTGTTCCATAACTAGGAGAATAATATCGAGTTTATCTTTTTCTGAAAATGACACAGAATCACTCGACAAATTTCCAATTCCTAATTTTAATAAATATTTCAATAATTCCTCTGTTGTCGTTCTGCTCTTAATTTCGCATAATTGCTGAAATTTATCGATACTTAGGTTATTCGGCATTGCCGCAATTGATCTGATAAGCAATTCATCATTAATGGAAATTTGCATCTTTTTACTCAATTTAGTATGAAAGATTAGATCTATGGATCAAGATTTATCTATTTCTGGTTGCAATAATATACATGATGTATGGATTATCGTGGTTCAGGTGCGACCACAAATCTTTAAAATTTATACTTATTGGTATGTTGTTACTAGCTATTATACACATTTATCTTTCAATATCGTTTGTTGACTTTAATTCAAAGATTTTTGTCTTTTTGCACATTGTGGCAATTCTAGTATTGATACTAATGTTTCTCTCAATTGTATTCAAAGGTATTGTCCCAGTCGCTATTTCGTGCTTAGGACTCGTGCTTCTTTATGGCAGTATTGTGATACCTTCTGTTGCCTCTGATTCCCTAGGCCCTTTTTACTATAAAGCATCTATGGGTAACTTGAATTTTGATTCGATAAGTCGTGGGTCACATGGCTTTTTTCTCCTTGGTATAAGCATGATTGTTTTTAGTATAATTATAGCGTACAAGCCAACTATTTTATATATAAGAAATAGACCTGTACCTGCTGAAGACCTTTGGTCCGAGTATCCAAAGTGGGATGAAAAAATGCAGTTCGCCGGGACAAGAATGGAATCCCTGATTAGAATACCGCTTCTTTTGAGCGATACGGAGAAATATCTACTCTGGAGATATGAGTTTATTCTCGTTGTAATCTATGGCACTGTTTATCAGGTTCCTATTAATTCTTGTATCCCCGAAAGCTCAATAATATTGAGGGATCCAAAATCGCGCAAGATTATCGGCTATTCAAAGTATGGATATTTTATGTAATTTGAATAATTCCGGAGATCCAATTATCGCATTGCGAAGCTGCCCTTGGTATATCCAGTTTAGTTTTCACAAATTTCTTGAATTTTCTATTCACTATGACAACACGCAAGAAAAAATCCAAGGATGGGTTAGAAAAACGATGAACGTCACAGAACCTTTAATTAAAGGTAAATGGAGGATTTTTTAGGAATACCGAGTTGGCCGAACTTAGAAAAGATTACATACTTGAAAAATTTGTAGTTCTTCCTCCTGATTCCTATAAAGTAAAAAACGATACCAAACAATGTCCATATTGTCCTGGAAATGAAAATATGACACTTCCTTCTGTACTTTCACTAGTTGTTAAGGAGGGAATGCTCCAAAGGTTATCAGATAATGAAGAAAACATTGTTGAAAACTGGGATGTACGAGTTTTTCCAAATTCAAATCCTGTTGTGACATCTGTCAACGAAAATATTTACAGAGACAAACCTCTCTATAGTGAACCCGCGTACGGATATCACTATATTGTTGTTGCAACACCAGATCATCAAGAAAACTTGCCAAAATTATCTATCGAAAAGTGGTCCAATGTTCTATTAGTCTTGCAAAATTATCTAAGTCATCTCTACACAAAGAAAAGTGTAACCTATGTTTCTATATTTGTAAATAGCGGCTTCCAATCAGGAAGCGATATTGAACATGCGCATTTTCACCTCATGACATTTTCTACCATCCCACCGATTATTGAATCCGAAGCAGAAGCATCAAACAGATACCTTAATGAAAACGGCAATTGTCCCGCATGTAATATAATCTCTACAGAAACTGGAGGTCCAAGACAAATTCTAGACACCGAAAGCTATATCGCCATTTCTCCTTGGGCCTCAACTTATCCTTATGAATTTTGGATCTATCCGAAACGTCATACGACATCCTTTTCAAAGATTTCTCAGAAAGAGTTTAGAGACCTTGGACTTATCTTGAGATCAACTTTGGGTGGGATGGACAGGGTATTACAGAAACCATCTTTTAATCTAATATTTCACTTATCACCAGAAAAGAAAAATAGTCGACAAATTCATTGGCATATTGAAGTTTATCCTCAAATTCATAACTGGTCTGGCCTGGAGAGAGGATTTGGTGTTTATGTTAATCATGTTTCCCCTGAGAAATCTGCAGAAGTTTTGGGATCTGCAGC
>JAJPIN010000233.1 GCA_021324715.1 Nitrososphaeria archaeon | reverse complement strand
GTCGCTTTTTTTGCTGCTGTTTCTACTTCTTTTTCTGTGAGAACGGGATTCATAAATCAAAATGTATTTGCAAAATATATAAGCATTATGATTTTGATTGACGGTTTGAAATATTAAAACAGATTGTACAATCGTGACAACGATAGCTTTTTTGCTGCCTCGGTAGTCGCTATGCTTCCATTTACTTTAACAACATACGTTTCTGGATCGATTTCTATCTTAGGTATCAGATTATTGTATATCATATTTTTCTTGGATATATTACGACAGTTTTTTACTGGTAAAAGCTTTTTCTTTAGATTTAATTTCTTTTGAAGACCATTTCTTATCGCGCTTTTTGAAGTAAATGTTACTGATGTAGAATATTTAGCCTTACCCATGGCTCCAAACATTGGTCGATAATAGACAGGCTCTGGAGTTGGAATCGATGCGTTTGGATCTCCCATGAGAGAATATGCGATAAATCCACCTTTAATAATGAGCTTGGGTTTTATGCCAAAAAATTGTGGCGTCCAAATTACAATGTCTGCTATTTTCCCTGCTTGAAGTGAGCCTACGTACTCTGAAATTCCATGTGTTATTGCAGGATTTATGTTAAGCTTTGCTAGGTATCTCTTAACACGTAGATTGTCATTATTACCTTTCTCTTGTTTTAATCTTCCCGACATCTTTTTCATTTTATCTGCGGTTTGCCAGGCCCTCGTTGTTACTTCACCTACTCTGCCCATAGCTTGACTATCAGACGAATACATACTAAGAGCGCCTAGATCGTGCAGTACATCTTCTGCGGCAATAGTTTCAGCTCGTATTCTTGATTCAGCAAATGCAACATCCTCTGGTATTGAAGGATTCAGATGATGACAGACCATCATCATATCAAGGTGTTCTTCGAGAGTGTTTTCAGTAAACGGTCTTGTTGGATTCGTTGATGAAGGCAGTACATTAACTTCGCCGGCAATTTTTAGTATATCCGGGGCATGTCCTCCACCAGCTCCTTCAGTATGATACGTATGAATCGTTCTGCCTGAGATTGCTTTTATTGTATCATCTACATATCCACATTCATTTAGGGTGTCAGTATGAATTGCTATCTGCGTATCAGTTTTGTCAGCAACCTTTAATGCTGCATCAATAGTAGCTGGAGTTGATCCCCAGTCTTCGTGTAGCTTCAGACCACAAGCCCCTTCATTAATTTGTTCTAGGAGTGAAGGTTCAAGTGAGTCATTTCCTTTCCCCAGTAATCCAAAATTTAGTGGAAATTCGTCCAAAGATTCTAACATTCTATGAATATTCCAGGGCCCGGGGCTACAAGTTGTTGCCTTAGTACCTTCCGAAGGACCAGTGCCACCGCCTATCATTGTGGTAGTCCCACTGCATATCGCTTCTACTATTTGTTGAGGTGAAATAAAATGTATATGAGTATCAATCGTTCCCGGAGTGCAAATAGTGTGTTCTCCTGAAATAACTTCGGTACTTGAAGAGACAATCATGCCATTGGATACTCCATCCATCACATTGGGATTTCCAGCCTTACCTATTCCCAAAATCAAACCATTTTTGATACCGATATCTGTCTTGATAATACCCATTAATGGATCCATTAGGATAGTATTTGTAATCACAAGATCTAGGGAATGTTTGCTAGTTATTCCACTTGCCTGTCCCATCCCATCTCGAACACTCTTGCCTCCTCCAAAAACTAGTTCGTCTCCATATGTTATTAGATCTTTTTCAATCTCTACTATAAGATCAGTGTCTCCTAGTCTGATTCTGTCTCCTTTTGTTGGTCCGTATAATTCAACATATTGTCTCCTAGGAATTTTAAGAACCATATCTATTTTTCTTCCATAAAACCATCTTGCTTCAACTTCAAAATGGATATTTCCTTTTGTTTATTGGTTAATTTACCGTTAACAAGACTATTAAAACCAAAAACAATTTTTTTTCCACCAAATTCTGTTAACTCTACTATTCTTGAATCACCCGGTTCAAATCGTAGCGATGTTCCTGAGGGAATGTTTAGATGAAATCCGAATGTCTTACCCCTCTGAAATAATAACACTTTGTTTGTTTCGAAAAAGTGTGTGTGGGAGCCTACTTGAATTGGTCTGTCCCCTGTGTTTTTTACATTAATTTTTATCGTTTTTTTACCTACATTAGCCAATATTGGATTCTTCGACAAAAAGTATTCACCAGGAATCATATTTCTCAGGCTCCATTAATCAAATAATAGGATCGTGAACGGTTACTAGTTTGGTACCATCATCAAAAGTTGCTTCTACTTGGACACTTTGTACTAATTCGGGTACTCCGGGCAATACATCATCCTTTTGTAACACATGTCTTCCGGAATTCATAAGTTCAGAAACCGACTTGCCATCTCGTGCACCTTCAAGAATGTGATCTGCTATTAGCGCAACCGATTCAGAATAATTCAGTTTTAGACCTCTTATTCTTCTTTTTCGTGCGACCTCTGCGCTCATAAAAATGTATAATTTGTCAATATCTCGAGGGGATAGAAACAATTTAAGTTCAAAATTTATTATAAAGTCATATATTTATAATTGATCTCAATTTAACAATTCGAGTTAAATTTTCATGGAGAGTAAAAATACGCAGTTATTTGGTAATGGGGTAAAGAGAACTTATGGCACTGAGGCCATGAGGTATAATCTTCTTGCTGCAAGATTGATTGGTGATCTTGTGAAAGGTTTTCTTGGTCCCCGGGGATTAGAAAAAATGTTTATTGATATTCTTGGTGAAGTGACTGTTACTAAAGATGGTGCAACCTTTCTAAGAAAAGTTGACGTTGAACACCCAGCTGCGAAAGTAATAATTGAAGCCTCAAATACTGTGGATAACACTGTCGGAGACGGTACTACCTCTGTTGTCGTCTTTGCAGGAGCACTAGTTGAAAAAGCGCAAGGTTTATTGGAAATGGGTATTTCTCCGGCACTAATTTCAGATGGTTATCATGATGCGTTGCAGATGGCAATTGAAATTATCAGGAAAGTTGCTAGGGAATCAACAAATTATGACAGAAGAATAATGAAATATCTTGTTGATACTTGTTTGGGATCGAAAGCAGTTTCTCACTTTACTGAAGAGATTGAAATTCCCAGTCTTGTAGTTGAGGGAGTATGTAGGATTGCCAATTTCTCAAAAAACTATCTGGATGTGGATGATATTAAAATTGAAGAAAAAATAGGAAATTGTTCTGAAATTCAGCTTATCGAAGGAACTGTAATAGACAAAACAATAGATGAATCGTCGATGCCTAGAGTTATAGAAAACGCACAGATTTTACTCCTTGACAATGACATTCAAGATGAACGAACTAAAACTGATGCAGAAATTAGAATTTCTGCTCCTACTCAAGTTAAACAATTCCTTGATATTAAAACTAGTAACCTACTTCAAAAGATTCAATTTGTAACCAAATCTGGTGCTAATGTGATTTTTTCTCGCGGAGGCATTGATCCTCTTGCATTGAACCATTTTGCCAAGAATAGGATTTTAACTGTTAAAAGAGTTAAAGAAAATGACTTATTATGGTTGGCAAAAGCTACAGGAGCCAAAGTTGTGAGAGATTTTGATACGATAAGCAGTACTGATATCGGATATGCTGCAAAGGTGTACGAAAAGATGGTCGGTGATGACAAAATGGTTTTCGTTAATGGTTGTAGGAATCCAAAATCAATTACTTTTCTATTACGTGCTAATTCGAAGAAGATCCTTGATGAATTTCATCGTTCTGTTCTTGATTGTATCTATGTACTGAGAAACTTTATTACTGAACCGAAGATTGTACCTGGAGGCGGTGCGGTAGAGCTATTCATTGCCCAGTTAATTAAGGACCGTTCGTATAGATATACTGGTAGGGAACAAATTGTAATCCAAAAATTTGCAGAAGCCCTCGAGGTGATCCCACTAACAATTGCCAAAAATGCTGGAATGAATACTATGGATATAGGGACCCATCTGAGGGAAAAAGTCCATTCACAAATACAGATAATGAAGAAGAGAATATGGAAAAGAGAATATCAATACAACAACCATCATGACTGGTACGGAATTAATGCAGTTGAAAGAAGAATAGACAATATGATGGATTTACATGTCATGGAGCCGCAAATAGTAAAGGAACAGATCCTTATTACTGCAACAGAGGTCATTATTTTGCTTATGCGAGTAGATGACGTACTTATGAAAAAACCAATTAACATCCATGGACACACTCATACCCATATAGATGGTACTACACATTCTCATAAGGGAGGAAATAAACCACATGATCACTTTGATAGGTTAGGAAAACAACAGAGACCTATGCATCACTATTACTGACCTAAATACAAGTCGACAGGTGTCGTAGCTATAATAATTATTGTAAATATAACATCGATTGAAAGCAGATCGTGTTGTATTTAGGACCGTTACAACATGAAAAATGTCTAGACATGTCCAGATTATACTACATATTGGATATTTGGCATGACATTAATTACATTCCCTTTAGACTATGGAGCAAGAACATAGCTTGTAGTTGGAATAGGTTCCATTATTGTTAAACGCAATCTTTGTGTCCTCTCAAGTTTAATGTTGAAAACAATCTTTCTGAGGCTTTCTGGCACGCCAATCATAACCTGATCTGGTTTCAGGAGTCTTGGAATATTTTTTTTTATTTCACTTCTATTATTCCTATTCGAGCGCAAATGATCAATGACATATTTAAGATAAATGTATAAGGTCTCGTTAATGTTAATCTTCAATTTTCTTGCTAATTTATTATTTATATCCTTGATTGAATTTGAAAGAATAATATAGTCTGTCTTACTGTAAAACTGATAACCCCTTGTGAAAGGAGATGTATCGGATTCTCCCTGAACAGTAACTGTAACGTCTATCAGAATACTATAACATATCCATTAATTATTTTTTGGCATCTTTTCCATAGGTTAATGGAGGTCTCTTTGGAACTTTGGCCTTTGGTCCTTTTCCAAAGTCATAGGTATTGCCCAGTCCCCTGTAGAAATTTGGTCTCACAGGTTTCCCTTGAGTCAGGCCCTTCTTGGTTAGTGACAATCCTGCCAATAGTTCGACAATCAGCCTGTTTGCTAAACCTGAGGTGATACCACCATTGTATGAATTACCATCACTTACGTCATAGTTAGGAGCTACTTCAACCAAATCAAATGCAAATCTGTCTGGATCAAATGAGGTAGAAAGAAGCCGCATAAGTCTCATACCTTCCCGTGATGTCAAACCATTTGGTTCAGGTTCTCCTGTACCAGGAGCATATGCAGGATCAAACGTATCTATATCCCAGCTTATGTACACTGCATCAACGTTATCATTTGCTCTGTCCGCAGCCTCCTTTGCTATCTTGTCAATACCTAGCTCTTCAACATCAAGCATTGTGAACCACTGGAAATCCTGATCAGCCATCCATTTATACAAGTCAGGTCCAGGCCAATATCCTCGCGGTCCTATCAGAGTGTAGTTCTTTCCTTTGAGACAGCCAAGCTCCATTATTCTTCTAATATGCGCACCGTGATCATATTTGAATCCACACAATCCTTGTGGGGCACAATC
>JAJPIN010000244.1 GCA_021324715.1 Nitrososphaeria archaeon | reverse complement strand
TTGTCCTCTTCTTCCACTAGTTTATCTATGGATTCTCCACTAGGTAGCGGTGAATTCTTATCGACCTCATATGTGTAAAGTTCGTCCCAATCCATTCCTAAAATAACGTTTCTCCCAACAGCAATGATTTTAGATTTAGGAACGTCAAATCTATAATTACGTTCGCCGAAGATGATTATCTTGTCATCAGTTTCCTTCATTATATGTCCTACATGGTCCTCATTTTCTATCCTGACTCCTTTATTGAACAGCGTCTTTGCATATTCTTTTACATAATTGTTGAAATCAGTGGTATCATCTCTTCCCCATGGGTCCACGTATTTACTTGTAGGAAGCGGAGCATCCCTGCTAACAGAATATTTTTTTGCAATTTCTCCAAACTTTAGTCCTACCAACACGTTTTTGCTAACTGTCTTGATTTCTGAAAGTGGTATATCATATCTTTCCTTGCCATCTCCGAATACAACAATTTTATCATTAGTCTCTCGAACAACAAATCCAATGTGAGGTGCATCCAGTGCAATAACAGCCCTATTGAAATATTTTCCGGATGTCATATATCACTCAATATCCAGTAATGCTGTATATTAATAAATAGTCGAAAAGGCTAGTAGCTCGATTGTCTGAATCTACCACTATATAAACAACCTTTAAGTGCGATTAGATATTCTAATACCTTATGGAAAAAGCAAAAGTAAAAAGACGCGTAGATTACGATGATGAAACTTTAGAAAAGATGAAAAGATATTACAAAATAGATAATCATGAGGAACTTTTGCGATTCATAAAGACCCACGGATTGAGGGATTATGATTTTGAAATAGATAAGTTATGATATTTGTAAATAGCATTGGGATTAGTATTGATAATTAGGTAGTTTGGTTTTTGAATTTTTTTCATCTCATAACACAATTGGAAACAGGTTTTTTAATTCAAGATTTTGCAGTTGTAATGATTGTAGCCGCTATTATGGTTTTTGTCACACATAAATTGAAGCAGCCGATGGTAATCGGATATATTTTAGCGGGTATGCTTATTGGCCCATTTACTCCTCCATTTAGTTTAGTACATAATGTCGGGACGATAAATACACTAGCTGAACTTGGGATTATCATACTTTTGTTTGTAATTGGAACTGAATTTCCTATCACCAAACTCAAGTCTGTTGGAAGAATATCCATGATTGTGGGTATTGCAGAATCAGTTGGAACTCTACTAGTTACATTCTTCGTGGCACGAACGCTTGGTTTTTCACAATTTGACTCAATGTTTTTGGCACTTGCCATGTCAGTTACTAGTACTGTAGTTACAGTAAAGTTACTAGAAGAACTAAACATGATTAACGACAAATCAAGTGTATTGATAATGGGTATATTAATTGTAGAAGATGTTATTGTCATTACCATGCTAGGTATCTTACAATCATTATCTCTAACAGCAGCTGTTTCATTTGTTGACGTTTTGTTATCGGTGGCAATAGTTTTGGGCTTTATAGCAGCGATTCTTATACTAGGTTCAAGATATTTGCCACCACTAATAGATAAGCTAGCTCGAACAACAGATTATTCTGTTTTGATAATAGTTATACTAGGTCTGGCGTTTGGTCTATCCTTTGTTGCCATTGAACTTGGATTGTCACCGGTAATAGGGGCGTTCTTGGCTGGCGTGCTAGTAGCTGAATCCAATAGTGCAGGTATAGCTCGAGTCATAACTATTCCCCTAAGAGACGTGTTTACAGCATTATTCTTCGTGTCAGTTGGAGCACTTGTGGATGTGTCAAAAATACCACTATTTATCATTCCTGCTTTAATCCTTATCGTGACATCATTTATGGCAAAAATGATTATTATCACACCTGTTTTAATTAGAGCAGGATATGACACTACTACAGCGGTTAGAACCGGCCTTGGACTAGCTTCGGCGAGGGGTGAGATGTCACTCATAGTAGGAAAAGGGGGCCAAGACGTTGGCGCTGTCTCTTCATATATTCTTCCTATCCTAGGAGTTGTTACAATTGTTACCACCTTTGTGACCCCTTATATATTAAAAATAGGAACTAAACTAAACATATCATCAAGTCCAAGCGAAGAAAATAAGAGCTAGATAAAGTATACTGAATCAGATTAGTTCATCACCAACATTCCTAGGTTACATAAAAGTGAAAGATGTTTAGGATTGATTTAGTATACCAGTAATTCTTACGGAATGTTCCTTCGGCGGAACGAAAATTTTAGCAAATATTGTCTTACCATCTTTTGTAATTTGTTCATCCTTTTGCCCTATATTATCTAAATATATTTTTACATTCGGAGTATTATCTAATTGTGGTATCTCAAAAGTAACGATACCTCCTAACGGATTATAGTGATCGGCAATAAATGAAATACTATCGGATGCTTTATCATAAGTAAAATTGCTTATCTTTGCAAGGCTCTCTAAACCATAGGTTAGAAACCTACCGTCACCTAAATCAAGAGTGTTAATTGGAGCATTAAGAGCAATTCCAGCACAACTGAAATAGTTTGCATATTTTACTACTGCGTTGTCCGGTCTGGCTGAAAACGATTTAATCTCCCCCGGTTTTAAGATGGGTATGATATTAGATTTGATAGAATCTATTTGTGATCCATTCTTGTCATGAACTGATGCGTATACAGTAATATTCTGCAAGACGACTTGCCCTATATTTTTTAGGGTACCGACCAATTCTCTGTATTGACCCACTGGAAAGTTAGAATAATTTTGCAGAACGACATTATAAAATGGCTCATTTAACATTTGAGTTTCCAGTATGTACGGTTTACCCAATACATCATAGTCCCCCCCTATTTTAAATTTAAAAGGAGATTCCTTACCTGGAAAAACTATTTTACTAAATGTAGGATCATTCAAGGTTGTATTTGATCCATCAATTTTATTATGGACGTCGAGTCCTACGGTCACCTGTTCAGATGTAGTTCCGTAATTTGTTACAACGCCGACGATATTCAATATCCCATTAGAATCATTAAAGGGAGATCCTGAGGAAACTCCAATATCAGCCCCATAAATTTGAGCGAAGCTTAATTGGGAAATGTACAAAGTTAACAAAAAAGTAACCAGAAAAATAAAAATTTGGTTCACAGTAATAAGTTATTGAAAGGAAAATAAATATCATTGCTAATTAGAAGAAGAATTTCTTAGTGAGATAATGAAAATAAAAATAAATTTAGATTTTCTCACTGGATATTTTATCAAATGGCATCATTACTTTTGGCAGATTTTCTATCAAGTCAGTTGCTACCATATGAAGTCCAACTCGCTCAAATGCCAAACGAGCAGCCAAGCCATTAAAGTAAATTCCTAGGGCAGATGCATCAAAAGCCGAATTTATCTTCGAGTAAAGGGCGGCTACGAGTCCTGCAAGTACATCGCCAGTACCTCCAACAGTCATTGCAGGAGTACTCCTTCTTATTGTTGCAACTTTACCACTCGGGTCAGCAATTACATTTAACCACCCTTTTAGAATTATAGTAATCTTATGCCTAGATGCCATCCTTGTCACGCTTGATATAATATCTCCCTCGCTGATTCCCACTTCTTCGTTAAAAATTCTTTTGAATTCTCCGGCATGTGGGGTAATAATAGTATCACTTTCTGTTATTTCTGTAATCACTTTTGGAATTAATGCGGACGCATCAAGTACAAGTCTTGTTCCGTTCTCCTTCAGATTCTTGACAAGTGAATTTAATGCTTCAGCCTTGGATACTGTCATTCCCATTCCAATAGTTGCTGCATTTGGTTTCTTCGGAAGATTTTTAGTCAATCGGTTTGCAGAACCAATTGTAAGCGAATTATCTGTCATGGGTAATGCAATGATATTTGGGGAATACGACCTTATCGCATTAATAATAACCTTAGGTACTGCAGTATAAACCAAGTCTGCACCAGCACGGAGGGCAGATAGTGATGCCAATAGTGGAGCGCCGTGATACAAGCTGCTACCACCTATAACAAGAACTATTCCATTATCCCCTTTTTTAGAATTTTCATAGCGAGTCATTAAATGGTTTTTCACATAATCTTGTGTTATGGAAAGTAACTCTGTCAATCCTTACTATGTTATCTTACGCCCTTGCCAAAAACCTTCCTAAAAAAGGCAGGTAAAGAGCCAAAAGTACAAATTAATTAACTCTTCTCATCCAATTGTCTTTGAGTTCCTTCAAAAAAGTTGTGTCATTCAGAATCAATACTGGAATCATTTTTTTCTCGAAAAATGGATTGAATCCAATCCAGTTTCAAGTTCTGTCCTACTTTTACAACCTAAAGGAAAGTCATTCAATAAATTGAAACCGTCTTTTACTTTTTTGAAGAGAACCTACGATTGGAATACTGTATCCACATTGTTTGCAACAATTTCGGTGATCTAGATTCCACCCATCAATATTAAACCCGTACCTTTGAACTACCAAGTAACCACATTCAGGACAGTAAGTGTTTTCGAGCTTATGTCCGGGTACATTCCCAATGTAAACATATTTCAATCCAACTTGCTTTGCTACTTCATAATGTTTTTCAAGAGTTAAAACAGGAGTCGAATCAAACTCCATCATCTTGTAGTCGGGATGAAATCGTAAAAAGTGAACGGGAGTGTCTTCTCCTAGCTCGTCATAAACAAACTTGCATAGGTTTCGTGCTGAATCCAAACTGTCGCCAACTTCTGGAACAATGAGGTCAGTTATCTCGATGTGAATATTAGTTTTTGATTTAATTTCCTTTAGAGTTGAAAATATTGGGTCTGAGCTAGGAATTCCTATATATCGTCTCACGAATTGCTGATTGCCGCTCCCTTTAAAATCTACTGTTATACAATCTAAAAATTTTGACATCATATTAACAGATTCGGGCGTATCATATCCGTTGGAGACGAAAATGTTGAAGATTCCTTGTTTATGTGCCTCAATTCCGCAATCTTTTGCGAATTCCATAAAAATAGAAGGTTCATTGTACGTATACGCGATACCTTGGGCGCCATGAAATTTTGCCTTGACTACTACCTCCGATGGAGTCATCTCGATTCCCTCTATTTTTCTTCTCTGTGAGATGTCATAATTCTGACAATATTTACAAAGCCAATTGCAACCAGTTGTAGCAATCGAGTATATGGAAGATCCAGGCATATAATGAATTACAGGCTTCTTTTCAATCGGATCAATTTGTCCGGCAATTACTTTTCCATATACATATAACCATAATTTATTATAATTAACACCTCTAATTCCACAAAGACCTATTTTTCCTTCTGGGATTTCACATTTCCTGGCGCATGC
>JAJPIN010000046.1 GCA_021324715.1 Nitrososphaeria archaeon | reverse complement strand
GTAACATCACCTGCTGCAAAGACCTTCTTCATAGAGGTTTTGAACTCGTCGGTAATTGCAATTGAATTACGTTTGCCGGTATTAATTCCAGCGTTCTTTTGCAAAAAGGAATTTGGACCTCTTCCAATAGCTATCAATAGAGTAGAGCATTTCATTTTAATTTCCGAATTTGGTGTAATTAGCGGTTGTTTTTTTCCCGAGTCATCAGGATCTCCCATATGCAAATTATTTATTGTCGCTTCTGAAACATGACCATTTCCGTCATCCTGAATAGACATGGCTTGCACTAGAAACTTGAATTTCACTCCCTCTTCTTCTGCTTCCTGAAGCATTATTGGATCTACATGCAATTCGGTTTTCGCGTTTTTACATAGAATAGTAACATTAGCTTTACCTTTAGTAAGCCTAAGGGCAGTTCTGGCGCAATCAAGTGAGGTGTCTCCACCCCCAATAACTAGTATTTCATTGCCTAGGTTGTACTTTGGTTTGCTCAAATAATTTTCCACTCCATCTGAGAATACTGTTTCAAGAAATTCGTATCCACTAATTACTCCATCTAGATTACTTCCTGGGATATCGATATTGACGGTGTCTCTGGAGCCAGTCGTAATTAGTACGGCATCATTTTCTTCAAGCAGTTTTGATAGCGGAAGTTCTTTTTCTATGGTTACGTTCGTTCTTATTTCCACTCCCATCGATTTAACCTTCTCAACTTCATCAATCAGGACTTCTTTAGGTAAATGATAGTCTGGAACTCCATACCATGCTGTTCCTCCTGCTGTATTGGACGCTTCAAATATCGTTACCTTATGACCATATCTCCTGAGTAGAGCTGATGCAGCGAGCCCTGCTGGTCCAGCGCCTATTACCGCCACCTTTTTTCCGGTGTCTTGAGCAATCGCGGGGGGTTCTTGTCGATGTTTTTTTTCCCAATCTGCTATATATCTTTGAATTAGACCTATTGCGATCGGTTGTCCTGACCACTTTAAAACACATGCATCTTCACATAGTCCTTGTAACTGAGGACAACACCTTGCGGTAACACCTAATAATGGATTTGTTTCCCGGATTCTCTCATATGATGTTTTGAAATCACCTCTAGCAGCCGCCTCATTCATACCGCGAACGTCGAGGAGAACTGGACATGCATCTATGCATACAGGAGTCCCGCACAGTAAACATCTTTCAGCTTCTTTCATTACCTCCTGCTCAGAATAAGGTTGTTGAACTTCTGAAAAATTGGACTTCCGTTTTTCAGGGTCAGCTTTCCGAAAAGGAAATTCTCCCACTCGGTTGGGGTCAACCATTTATATTCAATGTAAAGCCCCTTAGTTTATAATAGTTGCCAATATTAAGACCCAGCCTTTATTCAATACAATTGAAATTAACCCGAAGCATATAACAAATAGGAAATCGCAGCGATGAAGAGTCCAATATCAGCCAATTCGTTATCCAACCGTAGACGATGTCCTCCTTCATCTTGTCCTAGGCCCGTGGCCTCACCTACAGGCGTGCCACGAAACCTCTTTATCTTGTGGCGTAATTTGTAGTGCTCATGGTCAATATCAGATAGATTGGAATATGGAAAGCTATCCAATCTAGAAACATACCTAGTTGAACTATTTACATAATCTGTCCAAGACTTTCCCTCAGGATGACTTGCAAGCATGTAAAACTTGCCATTATGTTTGAATAACTGTTCTCTGACAACGAAAACTTCTTGTCCAGTTTGGATTTCCTTTTCCCCATCATCAGGAGTCTTTTGTGCGGTTTTTAGCACAGCATAAGAAAATGGTCTACGTTGACCATGCACGAGATTACTTAGCACCCATTCTTGTTTATCTTTGTATGTTATGAGCTTAAAGGTGAACCCTTCATGTTTTTCTATTTTAGCAATTTTGTCTTTTCCTAAATATATTATGGCTTCCGATTCTTTGGGCCTTTTTTTGATTACAAACTCAGAAGACATTTGTTACCAGTACTATGGTTTATATTATTTTAATACATTTGTTTCAAAATGTTTCAAGAACAATAGGGCTACTCTAATACTTGAAAATAATTTAGTTGAAAAAAATTTCGAAGTTAATAATTTAAGAGATTACGGAACAGAATCGAATATTTTGGTTGCACATATTGATCCGTCGGAATCATTAAGAGTAAATTCAGCCGTCATAACCTTACGCACCCAATGTTGATGTGTATTTGTAAGTTTAACTGTATCTCCAACTTCGGCACCTCCTACGCCCATATTCATTGATTTTACACAGTTTTTCTCGTCAAGAGTTAGCTGGTGTGTATGCCAATTAGGATACATCCAGTCTGATGACACGGCGTAAGTTCCATTATCTGTTACAAATACATATGCATATCCGACATTATCCTTGTCAGGTACTGTCCCTCCGGGTGTTCCTATTACGGATATATATGGACTTCTATCATCTCCAATACCAAAATCCTTGATCATGAAATCATCTTCATTGAATTTGCTGTTATTTGTAAGGGCAAATACTATTTTATTCATGTGCATATTATTCACACGAAGTAAACTTCCTACCGCAAAAACAAATATTAAAAGACAAGTGATTG
>JAJPIN010000216.1 GCA_021324715.1 Nitrososphaeria archaeon | reverse complement strand
GTATTAGCATTTGTTGCATTATAAGAACTTGTGGCATTAGAATCAGAATTGGAGCTGGTCACATTAGTATTAGCATTTGTTGCATTATAAGAACTTGTGGCATTAGAATCAGAATTGGAGCTGGTCACATTAGTATTAGCATTTGTTGCATTAGTATCAGAAATGGAACCCTTCACATTAGTATTAGCACTAGTTTTATTGTTGGTGCTATTCACACCGTTGATATTGGTGCTGTTAGTCTTGTTGGCTATTGAATATTTTTGTTTAAAATATTTATTGTTTTTAGAACAATGAACTATTTCATTATCTGCTATATTATCTCCGACTTTATGTGCAAGGTTTAGACATTTTTGAGTATTATTGCTTACATTTTGATAAATGTCTGAAGTTCTGAATTTTTGCCAATTAATGTTATTGTCGTTCACCTTACCATCTTCTATGGCTTGTACAAGCTTTTTCATACTATCATAATCGCTCCAAACTGCTCCCTCCACATTTACAAAGTAATTACTTCCTATGAGGAGCGTGCCAACTGTGATAATTGTTACTATTATAAGAAATGGTGGTATTGGTTGTCCGTTATTCATTATGTAAAATTAATGTTCATCGTAAATAAGTTAATCCTTTCAAATATATTTGCAAAGTTGTTGTTAATAACCCAATAAATAATAGATCAAGTATGTTTTATTCTATTTTTTCTATTTTTTATTACACATGATCATTTTCTTGAAATACTGTCTGATTTCTCCAGGTCAATAAATATGATTTTATATTAAATAGTAAAAATTATGAATTTTTCAATCACATATGTACTATTAGTTAGAACTTTCAGACCTTAAGCTTTTTACGTATATTCATCAGTAGCTTTTCGCAGGAATTGAGTTTATATAATAATTAGTGACTAGGAATATCACTAGTGATATGGGCATTCTATTAATTTTCATGTAGTATCTGTAATTTCATGATGTAGTTATAACGGAATCTAAGCATGTTACTATTTTCACAACACGTTTTTAATTGAGCATCAAATTTTTCCAATCTCCTACCCCGTTAGTGGTTACGTCTCATCTTTCTGCTTTTACTAAAGAGAATGTCAAAGCTCCAGCTGAAATCGCCAGTGATATGATGAATCCTATTAATATAATTTCCATTTAATTTACTCCATTTAAGTTTCTATTTGCGAATTCATGGTAAACGTCTGGATAACCAGTAATAAGCTCAATATTTACTTCCAGGACATTCACATAAGTAGGAGCAAATACCAATACGTTGCTTACCTTGTTTTTTTCTATATTAAATTGAATAGCGGTCTTTAGTGTGCTTTCTGGTAAGTCTGTCGCTTTACTAATGCGTGGAATCTGTGAATAGGCGTTCTCTGGAGTTATGTGGGGGTCTACTGTAGAAGTTGAATTTGACGGGGGTCGAATATGGAAGAGTTTCTCGGATTTAAATTCTTGAGCTATAAGCTTTGAACCCACAGTATTACCATCCAACGTCAACATACTACCATTTGATTGAAATGGAAGAGTCACATCTCCAATAAGAACCAATAATAGTGGATAAGCAATTCCAGTTGCAAGTATCATAAGTATTACAATACGAAGTGAGGGATTCAAACTTTGTCTTAGAATGATCCTGACATCCTTTGAAAGAATTATATCAAAAATGGATTTTGGAAGGTTTCTTAGCATTATTTTAAATCACCTCATAAATAGCGCCAATATCATGTCAATAGCCTTTATTCCTGCAAATGGTAGCACTGCTCCTCCAATTCCATAAATTAACATATTTCTAATGAAAGTCTTTTGTGGCGATTCTGCCTTGAATTTTACTCCCCTCAATGACAGTGGGATTAATGCTGGAATGATTATAGCATTAAATATCAGAGTTGAAAGAATTGCTGTCTGCGGGCTATGCAAATGCATCACGTTGAGCAATTGCATTTTTGGATTTTCAGTCGTAAACATTGCAGGCAGTAATGCAAAGTATTTGGCAGCATCATTAGCGATACTAAATGTGGTAATAGCACCACGTGTCATCAACAACTGTTTTCCAAGCTTGACGACCTTGAGAATATTCGATGGGTCGGAATCTAAGTCAACCATGTTTGCTGCCTCCTTTGCAGCTGCAGTTCCACTGTTCATTGCTAATCCCACATCAGCTTTAGCCAAACCTGGAGCATCATTAGTTCCATCGCCTACCATTCCTATGATATGACCCTTAGACTGTTCCTCTACGACCCTTTCAAGCTTGTCAGTAGGTTTTGCCTCCGCCATAATCTCATCAACATTCGCTTCTTTGGCTATTACTTGAGCTGTCAACTGAGTATCCCCAGTAATCATAATGGTGTGTATACCTGTAGAACGAATTTCGCCAATATTGTCACGTATATTTTCCTTCAAGTTATCTTTCAGCGCAACAAGACCAATAACTTCCTGATTAATTGATACAACTAATGGAGTTTCCCCTTTTTTGGAAATCTCCTGTGACTTCCATTTTATCTCATCTTCATTTACATGATTGTGTGCTCTTGTTAACATCGCTTCTACTGCCCCTTTTAAAATCGTAATCTGACTTCCCTTACTGGACAAATTAAGAAGCTTGTCTTGAAATTTCGCGGAAGTATAGACCGACGATTTAGCATTGCCAGCTTTTTGTCCCGGGTGTCCGTTGAATGACTCAATTTCTTCTAGTTGTTCCTCCTGTTCCTTAGTAAGATGTATATTTTTAAGTGGAACGAACTGTATACCACTGTATTTTGTCTCTGCACTAAATTCTATAGGTTTTGCTGTAAGAATCCGTTCAACTAAAGGAGGAATGAATTTTTTCACTTCAGCCAAATCCACTATTGATTTTCCCTCATGAGAGTTATCATGAATCGATGCTGCAAATGCAGCTTGCCCTACATCAGCTTCTGTATATTTTTGCAGTGGAATAAAATCAACTGCACTGCGACTACCTTCTGTGATTGTGCCAGTTTTGTCAAGTATCAATACATCACAATCCCCTGCAGATTCTATACCCTTCCCAGATTTTGCTACGATATTATCTCGCCCCAGGCGTGTAATACCCGCTACTCCATTGGCTGGAAGCAACGCACCAATTGTTGTGGGCATAAGAGCTACTAGCAGCGCTATGAGTGTCGCGATATCAACTTTGTATCCTAAAAAATATGCAAGATAAAGAAGTGTACCAATTACTATGATAAAAATGAGTGAAAGTCCAGCCAGCAATATAGTTAAAGCAATTTCGTTTTGAGTTCGCGGTCTTGTTGCATTCCTAATCAAGCCGATCATCTGGTCAAGAAAGCTTCTACCAGCCTCCGCAGTTATCTCAACGACTATAGTATCACTTGCCACTCTTGTCCCTCCAATAACGTGGTCTCCTCTTTCCTTATAGACAGGATTTGACTCTCCTGTCATCATAGATTCATCTATGAATGCTTTGCCTAAATTAACGAGACCGTCTCGTGGAATTATTTCACCTGTATTGACTCTTACTTCATCTCCAGGTTTTAGATTTGTTGAGGTTACGTCGACTAAAGTTCCATTTCCGTTTACTATCTTATGGGCAATTACCTCTTTTTCCAAGCTGCGAAGAGAATCAACTCTTGCTCGTGCCTGTGCCTCAGATAGAGACTCTGAAAAGGTCGCAAACCAGACAGTTAGAATCAAAAATAGTAGCAGTCTCAAAATAAAATATTTGGTTTTGGTTCACAAATTCTTTTGAGATGTTTGGAATAAATCCTATTAATAATACCAGAAAGAATCCAATCTCTACCGTGAACATTACAGGATTAAACTTAGCTAAATAAGTTGGATTAAGTCTTGTTACTGAATCCAAGATTACCTTATTATTCAGTGCTGTAAAAAACCCATTTCCTGTTTTAATTGCTTTGCCTTTACCCTTGATCCTATCCCACATTCTATCGAATTTGTTCTTCATATTACTCACATCGAAAATGGTCCTATTACCAGGAATGGAAAGAACGCAAGAGCTGTCAACAAGAATGTAACTACAAGGACAACTGAAACGAATGTCAATCCTTTAGTTTTAATTGGCTCTATAACTTCTTTTCTCTCCTTAATAGTAAATGAACCTGCAATAAGTAACATTAGTCCAATTGGAATGTATCTTCCTAGAAAGACAATTGTTCCCGTTGACCAATTCCAGAAAGGAGAATTGGCAGATGCCGCAAAATAATCTGAACCATTATTGGCTGCCGCCGAAGTATATTCATAAAGAGTTTGAGTATAGCCAAGCGGAGTAACCTTCTCACCAATAATTACCTGAGCATTTCCTGTCGTGAATGCAATTGCTGTTGGAATGAGAATTAATGCTGGGTGAACTAAAAATATGAACATCGCAATCTTGACATCTTTTGGACTAATTTTCATACCCATAAATTCAGGAGTCTTACCGACCATGAGACCTACTACAAATAATGTCAATACGACATAGACCAACATGTAGATCATTCCAGTTCCAGCTCCACCTGGTATAGCTTGAACAAACATAGAAACTAGGAATGAGATCACAGCATTAGGCGTCATCCCTGATAGTGAAGCGTTTATAGCGCCAGTATTTGACGCTATAGAAATCATGTTAAATAATGTGCTGCTAAAGCTACCAAATCGAGTTTCTATCAGTGAGGATGCTGGATGCGTGTATATTCCGAACGCAAGCAAGCCACCAAATCCGATGAGTATAATTGCCAAAATCGATATCCCTCTTCCTTTTCCTAACAGTTTGGCATAAGCAATTGGAAATGACAATTGAATTACTATCATTAGGAACATTTCATAGGTATTAGATAGACCCGTTGGATTCTCAAATGGATGGGCAGAATTAGCTCCAAAGAATCCGCCACCATTTTCTCCAAGCTGCTTTATTGATTCTAGGGAGGCTACGGATCCCAAAGGTATAGTTTGTATGTTACCTTCTATGGTATTAACCGTCACAGACGAATTAAGAGTCTGCGGTACTCCTGTAACCATCAATAGCAATGAAGAAATAAATGCTACAGGAAGTAGCAGAGTGATAATCACTCTTACAAAATCTACATAGAAGTTACCCAACCCAAAGTTTTTTCTAATAAACGACCGAATAAATGCAAAAGCTGTTGCAATGCCAATCGCAGGTGCAATAAACATTGCAAAAGTTAATGCTACCATTTGTGATACTACTGAAAGTTGATTCTCTCCTACGTAATGCTGCAGGTCAGTATTAGTAATAAATGAAGCTGCAGTATGAAAAGCTTAATCAATAGAAAATCCATCAACGTGTTGTGATGATGGTAGATAATTTTGGAAAGATAGAACGAGTATTACAAAAATTATGGAAATAATGCTAGTCGTAAAGACTGCAATGAAATATTGCTTCCAAGTCATCTGTCTATCTGCGTCAATACCTATTAGCTTGAAGAAGCCTCGTTCCACTTTGGCTAGAGGTTTTTCGAGCGGACGAAGCTCAAAAGAAATCATTCTGGCTATGTAGAGCCCAAAAGGCACTGACATACCAATTGCTCCTAGAATGACGACGGCAAGTTGAATGATTGTGTCCACGAGGGTCACTAATTTGTAACATATCCCTAAATAATTCAAGAAAATAAAGATATCGCAAAATGAAAATGTTAAAATTATAATATTTATTCCTAATCTAGTGAAAATCTTATGTTGTGTTTCTTTTATTAAGTGGTTTAGTTAATCGCTACTAAAAAAATGAAATTACTACAAAACAATTAGAATTTCTAAATATTCGACGTAATGTGTTCTAATTGGAAATTTCTTAAAAATACGTCTGTTTTGAAATATGTTACAAGAATCATGTAGTATCTGTCATTTCATGTTGTAGATATAATGTAGTTTTTTCCTTTCGCTCATTTCACAAGAAGTTCCCAGTAGAAATTTATACGTGTCAGATTAACCTCTTAATGCGGAACTTGGTCAAATGTGAGATTTGACATCGTTCCCATTATCACCTTTCTCGAGTTATTACTGGTTGTAAACTCAAATTGATTTAAGATACTGCCAATTTGATATCTGTCTTATCATGCGTATAAAAAAAATTATTGATATAATGGAAATTATGAGAAATGGAATTGTT
>JAJPIN010000161.1 GCA_021324715.1 Nitrososphaeria archaeon | reverse complement strand
TTTATTACCTGTTTTTTAGTAAACTCATCAAATAATCTGTCATCGACGTCAAACGCGGTCATAAGTAAAGTTCTCACTAAAGGATTTTCCGTCTTAATTTTCTTGATCAATTCAATTCCACAAAGTCGTGGCATTTTCAAGTCGCAAATTATTAGAATATAGGAACTCTTATTCCACCTAAAATGTTCTAACGCAACCATAGGATCGGTGAAGCCAAATACTGATACGGCTTTATTCATGCTGATTGAATCGCGGAACAGATTAACAATATCCAACTCATCGTCTACTATGGCAACTAGCCTCTTCTTAAGCACTTGAGAAATTAATAACCTACCAATCCAATTGATACCTTAGATACTAGACATTATATGGAACCACATGTTAATAAATAATAAAAGCCATGCAGAAATAACATCAATTTTAAAACAATATTAAAAATTCAAAATGATTCGTAAACTACTGCTTCACGAAACCCATTTTAGTTCAATTTGAGTATGTTGACATTTAATTCTTATGAAACGCTCTATATTGTCAATACTAAACAGTTTGAACCTAAAATATTTATAAGTTAATCTACTCAGAATCACAGGTTCAATTGATTCTGAGTCAAATCTGCGACTTAATGATGTGAAATAGTTATTGTCGATAGTACTGATGATTTGTGGTTTACCTGGAGTTGGTAAATCAACTTTAGCTAGATTGCTTGCTCCTCACATCGAAGCAGTAGTTGTGTCTTCAGATGAAATTAGGAAGAACCTATTTAGAGTACCAACGTATAGGAGACATGAAAAACGTTTAGTATATAAAACTATGTTGCTTGTAGCAAGATATCTGTATAATGCAAACGTCAATTGCATACTTGATGCTACTTTTTCAAAGGAAATCGCACGACAGGAAGTACGAGATATACTAGGACTTGACAGAGACCAATTCCGGATAATTGAATGCAATTGCCCTGAAGACATAGTAATGACTCGCCTTAAACAAAGGAAAAACGATTTTTCGGATGCCGATTATTCAATATACAAGATGATGAAAAGAATTTATGAACCGATCAAAGAAGAACATATAAAAATAGACACTCAGAGCTTATCTGATATAGAAATTAGAAGACTTGCTTCAGCTATTATGGAGACCAAATAGTTTAAACTTGATTTTGAAGACGAGAACTTTAGAGCTCCCGTCCAAACTAAGTAAAAAACAGGCTGATGAGACACTAGAAGGTTGGCATGCCATAAAAACACATAGCAGTAGTCAAAACGCGTTATGCAGTTTTGAGAGACGCCATATCAATAGAAAAGCGATACCTTACATCGGACTTGAGCATTCTCTCGTAAGCCTCGTTGACCTTTTGGATGGGAATGACTTCAACATCCGCAGTAATGTTACGTTTGGCACAAAAGTCGAGCATTTCCTGCGTTTCGGCAAGACCACCGATGGTCGAACCAGAGATGCTGCGACGCTGGGACAAAAGTCCAAATCCTGATACAGCGTGAGGCTTATCTGGTGCGCCGACAAGGGTTATGTTCCCATCTCGGCGGAGCAGTTGAATGTAGGAGTTGATGTCATGTTCAGCAGAAACGGTATCGAGTATAAAGTCAAAGCTCCGAGCGTGTTTTCTCATTTGGTCAGTGTCACTTGAAGTGATAATTTCGTCAGCGCCAAGTCGAATTGCATCCTCTTTTTTGTTGAGCGAAGTGGTAAAGACAACGACATAGGCGCCAAGCGCATGAGCAAACTTCACGGCCATGTGTCCAAGTCCACCAAGACCAACAACACCAACTTTTTTTCCATTAGTAACACCCCAGTGCCTTATTGGTGAATAAGTTGTGATACCGGCGCAGAGGAGAGGCGCAACTCCGGCAAGATTGAGATTCGAAGGAACATGGAGCACAAAATGGTCGTTAACCACAATGCTATCAGTATATCCGCCATAGGTAACACCTCCTAAGTAACGGTCAGGCGAATTATAAGTAAGGGTCAAGTTAGGGCAATATTGTTCAAGACTAGTTTGGCAATCGGGACACGATCTGTCGGAATCAACCAAGCATCCCACTGCAGCGAGATCACCTGGCTTGAATTTGGTGACTGCAGAGCCGACGTTTGTCACTCTGCCAACTATCTCGTGGCCTGGAATGCAGGGATAGACAGTAGGCATTACGCTCCACTCATTACGGACTTGATGGAGGTCCGAGTGGCAGATACCACAAAAGAGGATTTCGATCTGGACGTCGTGATCGCGCGGATCCCGTCGCGAGATCAGAGTTGGAACAAGCGACGAGGTTGAACTTGCGGCTGAATAACCCTTGGCGGCGTATGTGCCGCGTGATTCAGGGGTATATTGTTTAGCAGACATGACAGTTTACTTGCGGTATAGCAAATTTATTGTATTTAAGGATTAGAAAAAGGTCCTTTTATTTTTTATTTATTTCTAGATAAATCTATTGGCCTTTTAGGAAGATACTATGGTTGAGCTTTTGCCTGATGTTTGATTAAATAACTTACTGGCAAAGCAGGACACGGTATTCACAAGTTATAAACGGACCGAAGAGGGTTTGAGCCTCGCATGTACTAGAGTTCAGGAAGCGAACTGGTGGGTTCAATTGGAATGTAGAAGCCGTGGGGTTAACTGTCTTACAATCAGTGGATGCATCACACGCCAGATTTGAAAGTAGAGAAGAACGTACGTATTTTTACAAGATAGAAAATCTTAATACTACCGGTAAGGTTGCCAGAATATGTAATAAGATCATTCCGTATACTAACGTTACCATAGCAACAGACAACAATACTACCATATCTTAAATATTTAAGCAACTTTCAAATTTCAGCGAAAAAATAGATAATTCGGAATTTTGTATATCTTATTAAGTGTTCCTGATCTTTGTTAAAGCATATCTTGGGATGAGACAATAAACCCAATAAAGACCATATAAAATTGTAAATAGTAATTTACTCTTGCGATGATGTTTCGTTAAAATCGGGCTGGTTACTCACACATTTATACTAGTATTAATAATAACCCACAATGGTGCGCCATTATCTATTTTTAGCAGCCACTTTAATGGTTTTTTTAGTCGTGATTATTAACCATAATAATTTTACTTTTGCAGCAACAAACATTACTACCAACAATACTACAGCCAATGGATCTAACACAAACTTTCCGTCATATTTAATGAATCAGTCAAATTATTTTTTTGTGAAATATATTCAGAGTGATTGGAAAACTGGTAACGTTAACAAAACTGCACAGTATGACTCGAACCAGAATGCAGTAACAGTAGAATATAACAATTCGACTTATTATACAAAGTTAACTGAACAAGAAGAAAAATCATTAAAATTAGCCCTACTTGATCTTAATTTCTTCCAACTTCCTTCTGGATACCCAATGACATTAGTAGCTCCGCCGGATGAAAATATCAGTGC
>JAJPIN010000220.1 GCA_021324715.1 Nitrososphaeria archaeon | reverse complement strand
TTCAAGATATATCCTATCACAATTCTTTAGTATCTCTATTGAATACGACATTTCAACACTGTCATATATTCCAGCCCCAACCAGATACAACATATTAGTGATTCATCTGGTTCGCTTTCCCGTCTTATTATGATGCAGCCTTGATGTGTGGAAAAGTGCTCTATTATAGATTTCTATACTTGTTAGATATGACTGTATCTCAACTTTCTCATCCTTAGAATGCGACACATGCGGCTCTCCGGGTCCGTAAGTAACGACTGGGATATTTAAGGAATTACCTAAAACGTTCATGTCTCCAGTGCCAGTTTTCCTAAGTAATACCGAACGAACCTTGCATACATCTAATATTGAAAGTGAAAGTGCTCTAACTAACGGAGAAGAATGATCTGCTTCAAACGCTTCTGTTATATCTTCAATCCTGTAAGTGATTTTCACTTTTCTCATTTCAGAAATGTTTCTTATCGAAGTATCCAAATGATTCAATATCTCAAGGCACTTTACTCCATTTGGGACTCTAATGTCAATAGTAACCTTGCATTTTTGAGGTGTAACATTATGACTTGAGCCCCCTGATATTTCAGTAAGGCTGAGACTCACAGATTTGCTCTTATTGTCAGTCTTGTCATATTTTGCTGAAATTTCGGCGCTAAGCAATTTCCAGACTTCAAAAACCTCTTCGATAGAATTCTTTGACAACCAAGGAGCGCTTGCATGTGCACTATCAAGGACATCACATGTAAGTTTTAATGCTATCCTTCCCTTATAAGATATAGTGATTCTATTAATTCCACTAGGTTCTCCAAATATTGCGTAGTCAATAGACAGATTATTTTTGACCAACTCCTTAATACCCGTCGCGTTTCCTTCCTCATCCACAACACCTGCAAATATGATGGTCCCGCGTTGTTTGAATTCCGAGCAAGCGAGAAGCATCGATATAAGTGGCGCCTTGGCATCAGAAGCGCCTCTCCCAAATAGAAAACCAGAGTCAATTCTTACTGGTATCTGTCCTGGAACGGTGTCCATATGACCACACAAGAGAATTCTCGGGGTTCCATTTCCCTTAGTTGCAATTACATTTCCTACACTATCAATATTTACTTTTTCAAAGCCCAGATCATCCAAACATTTTTCCTTGATCAAATTGGCAAGCTGTGCTTCTGATCTTGATGGAGTATATATTTCAAGGGCTCTTTTCAATAATTCGATAGCATAAGCGGAGGATACCAATTTTGCTGATTATTTATTAGAATTAACCAGATGATCTATGATGAGAGAGGGAATATTTATTCCAGTAACTCTTACAGTATTCTTGAACTCTGTAGTATTATTTACTTCATGAACCAAGAGACCCTTCTTATCGCTTTCCATTAAATCTACTCCCAATATCTCACCCTTCATGGTTCTTGTTGCTCTTAAACAGAGATCTTCCATTTCGTTTGTTACCTTGCAAGATTCTGCCCTCCCACCAAGAGCCATATTAGTTTTCCATTCATTTTTGTCGGAGTACCTATAAATTGCCGCCACTACATTCTCTCCTACAACAATACACCTGATGTCTCTGGGAGGTCTTTTTACAAATTCTTCAAAATAATATATATGATACAACGGGTACATGTGCTCTCTGTCCTCTATTACTGCTTCTGCTGCTTCTTTGTCTTTTAATAGGGCAATCATTCTTCCCCAACTTCCAACTACCGGTTTGATAACTTTTGGATATCCGTTCTTATTCAGGATATTCATGGCAGACTGATTTGAGAATGCACAAAATGCTTTTGGGGTGGATATGCCTGATTTTGACAGTTCCATATGAGTAAACAGTTTATTTCCACACATGATTGCTGTATGAAGAGAATTTATCATCTTGGCTCCGAGGCCCTCAAAGGCTGCAGTAGAATGCAAATTATTATAATAACTCACACATCGCTGTAAGATGATGTCGTTATGATATGTATCTCTAGGTTTGTCTAGCTCAATTGAATTTTCTCTACAATTAATTAATTCAAATTTGATATCTTTTTTTTTCGCTGATTCGATTAATGACTTTTCTTCCCATCTCAGCTGATCATAAAGAATGAAAAAAGAAGTTTTATTGTTATTCCGATTCACTCCCCCCAATCCTCTCCAACAGATTGCGCAGGTCTGATGGCAAACCCATTGTTTGATTTAATTAATTCGTAACTGGCACCACAATCAGGACATGTAACAATTTCATTTTCCATCGCATCACTGGGAATTTTGATCTCCGCATCACATTCAGCACATTTTATCATTTCTATCTCCTCTACTTTGACACTGCATCGTTAAGTATTTTTCTTTCTAATCTCTCATCAAGATATAACTCAAGGATATCTCCCATACGGAGTTCTTTCAATCCCTTGGCCATTTTTGCTGCCTCAACTTTTGTCGATTCAAGACCTAGTAAAGAAAGCAAGTAGGCAGCACCATTCTTGCCAGCTAATTCTCCAAAAACAATTTTTCTTCTATTTCCAACTAGTCGAGGTTCAAGTATTTCATATGCTGATGGATTTTGTAAAATTGCGGCCAAGTGTGTACCTGCTTTATGTTTGTACGCACTTTCGCCAACTATAGGTTTGGATTCTGGAGTTTCTATGTGTGTATAATCTACTATCGTCCTTGAAAGATCTTTTAACATATGTAACCTAAAATCATTGGGAATGCCATATATTACAGTTAATGCTACTGCTGTTTCTGCTAAGGAGGGAATTCCTGTCCGTTCGCCGAATCCATCAATGGTTGTGTGAATTTGATTGGCACCGGCTTCACACCCCGCAAGTGCATTGGCCAGCGCAAGTCCAACATCATTATGACAATGAACATCAAGTGATGAGACATTGGTATCAATGTTGTCATACACCATCTTTACTAAGTTGTACATACCATGTGGACGCATGATCCCCACAGTATCAGGGATGCTTATTCTTTCAATTCCTCTCGAATTCATCTCTTTGCACATTTCGATAAGAAATAATGGATCCGTTCTACTTGCGTCCTCCATAGTAAAACGAGATTTTAATCCATGTGATTTTATAAAGTCTGCAACTTCAAGTGCTCTAATTTTCGCTTCCTCTCTCGATATCTTCAATTTCGTAGCGAGGTGTATATCTGAAATTCCCATGTAAGTTGCAACCCAAGACGCATTGCAGTCAATTGCAACTTCAACATCAGATTTTAGGGCCCTTACGTGAGCTAGAATATCTGCCTTCAAACCTTGTTTGATTATAGTTTTAGTCGCTTCGAAATGATCGTTGGAAACAACAGGACTGATTTCTATCTGATTCACACCGAACGAATCTAACAACCAAGCAATCTGTATTCTTTGCTTGATTGTGAATGAAACTCCAGGATGCTGCTCACCCTCACGAAGTGTCGAGTCAAGTATCTTGATATCTTTATTCGTCGATGTTTGGTTGTATACGTTCGCAAAATGATTAGGATCATCCGAATTTAGTGACATTTGTGATAAATTATAACTTATTTCGATTACAATATAAACCTTTTCGGCTGGTAATCCATGAATTTACGTTAATGTCCTTAGAATAATGACCGTATCAGTACTAGATACACCTTCAATTCGCCTGATATCGTCAATACTACTGTTGATTTCGTTAATTGAATTGGCTGATATTATTACTGCTATGTCATATTGCCCAGTTATTTCATAAATGATTTGAACCCCTGGAACGCTTTGAAGTTTTGAAGCTACAGAATTAGTGTCATTTGAAGAAGCTACCGAAAGTAAGGTAATTGCGCTGGTCTTTTTGCTTGCATTCTCCTCTATAGTAAATCTAGAGATTGAACCATCATCAATGAGGTTCTTAATCCTTCGTCTAATTGCCGATTCCGAGAGACCAAGCTCTTTTCCTATATCTACAAATGATTTTCTAGAATCCATTCGAAGGATCTCGAGAATTCGCTTATCAAATTCATTATCTTTTGACATTGCGCCTTTTCTCCTCTTCACTTAAAATCGCATCCAATATTTCAATGGCTGTACTTACTTGCTCTTTCTTCATTACTAAAGGTGGAAGTAGTCGGATTATTGTTCTTCCAGAGTATAACATCAAAAGTCCATTTTTTATACCATCCATTAAAATGTCTCTTACGTCAAAGCGTGATTCTAAAGCCAGCATCATGCCCATGCCTCTAACATCCCTTATAATCGGGTGTTTATCCTTTAATTCAACAAGCCTATTTTTGAAATACATTCCTGTATCTGAGGCTTTACTCACTAAATCACCTTTAATTATTGCGTCTATTGTTGCACTACCTGCAGAGCATGAAATTGGGTTTCCAGCAAATGTCGAAGAATGTTCTCCCAAGCTCATACATTTAGCTATTTCGTCTTTGACAAACGTTACTCCAGTAGGAATACCAGACGCAATACCTTTTGCAATACACATTATATCAGGAACAGTACTCCAATTTTGACCTGCCCACATTTTTCCAGTTCGTCCTAGCCCCGTCTGTATTTCGTCAAAGATCAACACTATTTTTTTTTCTGTGCATATATCACGCACTGATCTTACATAACCTTCCGGAGGCATTATTATTCCAGATTCTCCCTGGATTGGTTCAACAATTACTGTCCCAATGCTTTCGTCAATAGCTTCAGTAAGCGAAGAAATATCTCCAAAAGGTACAAATTTTATTCCCTCTAATAAAGGACTAAACGATTTACGGTATTTTGAATTGTACGTTACCGATAGTGCACCATAGGTTTTTCCGTGATAACCACCATGCATGGATATAACTCCTGTTTTTTGTGAATATTTTCGTGAGAATTTTAATGCTGCCTCTACAGATTCTGCACCGCTATTACTTAAGAAAATTCTCCCGAGATTAACGGGCGCAATTGAATTCAATTTTGATAGAAACTGAAGTCTGCTATCGTGATATGTAGACATATGACATACCATTAGCTTGTTCATTTGGTAAGTTATTGCATTAATGACATCCTTGTTGCAATGCCCTATGATGGCAACCCCATACCCACCCATACAGTCAATGTATTCCTTTCCATCAGTGTCCCAGATCGTTGCATCTTGTCCCCTATCAAGGGTAACAGGAAATCTTTGATAGAGATTAACCAAAAAAGAATCTTCATTAAGGCTCAATTTGAAATCACCGTACAATTCACATGATTCATCGCACAAGCAATAGGATTGGATACTTTACCCGATGATATAATCACTTCTTTAACCCCTAACATTAGGGCCTCTGTACTTGCCAATATTTTTTTTTCCATTCCAAACCCTATCTTTGGCAGATATTCTTTTGCTTGATTACACGTAAGCTTTTCTATTAGCTTGTCATCCAATTGCAAACCATTCACATTAGTTAGAAAAATTGCTTTATCCGCCTTCAAATTTCCAGCTATATAGGCTGCAGCTCTATCTCCATCTACATTCAAAAATTCATAATTTTCGCTTAGTGCTATGGGCGAAACAACGGGCACATAACGGCCATCAGTTAAGGTATTCAAGAGAGAGGTGTCGACAGAACTAATTTTTCCTGTATAGCCTCCTTCTATGATCATTTTGCGTCCCTTCTCATTTAATATAGTCAATTTCGTTTTCCTTTTTGCCCTTAAAGTGTTATTATCTATACCTGAAATACCTACCGCTCGTATTCCTACTTCAACTAGCATCCTGACAATTATCTTATTAATTTTCCCAGACATTACCATAGTATAAATCTCAGCAGTTTCCTTATCGGTATATCGACTTCTAATCCCACTAGGGGAAACAATAAACTTTTGCTCTTTTCCAAGCCTTGTGGCCATACTCGTCACTTCATTACCACCGCCATGCACTAGCACCATTTTTTCGTTTAACGAAATTTGGTGTATTTCTTCAATTATTGATGGATGCAATGCATTAAGTACACTCCCTCCAAACTTTATGACTATCATACTGGAGTTAAGGGTGTGTACTTTAGTCCGTCAGTTTCATCAAATCCGCACATAAGATTCATATTCTGTATTGCAGATCCTGCAGCCCCCTTCATCAAGTTATCAGATGCCGAAAGAGCAACAATGCGGCTTGTATTTTCATCCATATCAAACCCTACGTCACAGAAATTGGAACCGACTACAAATTTGGGATCTGGGAATTTATAGAGTCCTTTCTTGTCTCTTATTAACCTAATGAACGGTTCGTCTTTGTACGAGTTTCTATAAACTTTCCATAGCTCAATTTCTGAAATTGGGGAATTAAGAAACACATGATTTGTTGTCAATATCCCTCTTACAAGATTTACAGCATGAGGACTCATACTTACCTTTATTTTTTTACCGGACATAAGGCTTAATTCTTGCTCTATTTCACCAGTGTGTCTGTGTTTTGAAGGTTTGTATGGCCGGATAACTCCGTACCTCATCGCGTGATGAGTCCCAGTACTATCAGTTGCACCTGCCCCAGAAGAGCCTATTTTACTATCTACTATTATGTAATCGGTGTCAATCAATTTATTTTCCACCAAAGGTTTTAATGCTAAAATCGACGTTACAGCCATACATCCAGGACAAGAAACCAACTGTGCGTCTTTAATTTCATTTCTGTGTATCTCAGGTATGCCGTAAACCGATTTAGGTAGTAAATCAGGAAATGGATGTTCCCATCCATACCATTTAACATAGTCATCTGCATTCTTCAAACGGAAATCTGCCGACAGATCTATTATCTTTATTCCGGTGTTGTACAGATCCTTGACTATCTTCAAGGCGTTACCATGAGGAACTGATACAAATATTAAATCGCATTGATCTAATAACTTGTCCAATTCCATCGGTGAAAATGTGAGATTTATGAAGCCCTTAAGGCTGGGATGTATTCTGTGAACGTATTCTCCCGCATTCTGTCTAGAAGTTAAAACGCTTAATTCAACATCCGGATGAACTACCAATAGGCGTAAGAGTTCCCCCCCGACATAGCCTGAAGCGCCAATTACTCCAACTTTCATTTTAATTTGTTCCTTCACCAAAATTTCTACTACTACATCTTATGAATTTTGTTATCTAGAAGGAGGTACTATACTGCCGAGTTCAGAATAGCAGGCCTCGATTATTTACAATCTACGGATCTATTTGTTTGATTTTTCTAAGAGATAGTCTACCATTTTTCCGGCAATGTCAGATTTAGAAACAGCCGAAGCACCTCTAAATTCTACAGTATTGTTTACTTCATGCACTAAATAGCCTCTTTCCCTATCTTCCATGAGATCAACACCTAAAATACCTTCACCTACGGCCTTTGAGGCTTTTAGTACAATCTCGCGTAATTCAGGATTCAAAGGTGCCACTTCCGTTCTACCGCCGACCGCCACATTGGTTCTCCACTCATTTTCTGGTGAATATCTGTAGACAGATGCAGCAATTTCATTCCCTATCACTATGCATCTAATGTCGCGAGTAGGACGATCTACCAATTCTTGGAAATAATAAATTCTGGAAAATAGATTATCGTT
>JAJPIN010000270.1 GCA_021324715.1 Nitrososphaeria archaeon | reverse complement strand
TCCAAAGAAAAACCGGGGGCACATGATAAGATCACGGGCCTTCAAAATTTGGACAAAGTAATAGGGATTGACCAGTCTCCAATTGGTCGAACACCCAGATCCAATACGGCAACTTATGTGAATGCTTTTGGTCCTATCCGCGAGATTTTTGCCAAAACTATCAAAGCCAAAGAGATGGGGTATAAACCTGGTCGATTTTCGTTTAATGTTCCAGGTGGACGTTGTGATTCATGTGAGGGCGCCGGAGTTAAAAGAATTGAGATGCAGTTTCTTGCAGATGTATATGTAACCTGTGACGAATGCAAAGGCAAAAGGTACAATTCAGAAACATTGCAAATAACATACAAAGGCAAGACAATTTCCGACGTTCTAAATATGACTGTAGAAGAGGCACTGGATTTCTTTGTAAATATTTCATCTATTGAGAGAAAATTGATGACCCTTTATGACGTCGGATTAGGATATATAAGGTTAGGACAACCAGCGACTACACTTTCAGGAGGGGAAGCACAGAGAATAAAGTTATCTTCAGAGCTTGCAAGAAGGGAGACAGGGAGAACGCTGTATATTCTCGATGAACCGACTACGGGATTACATTTTGCAGATGTGAAAAAGCTAATCCATGTTTTAGACAGACTAGTAAATCTAGGCAACACGGTTGTGCTGATCGAACATAATCTTGACGTAATAGCAGCCTCTGACTGGATAATTGATCTTGGTCCGGAAGGTGGAGACAATGGTGGAAGTATTGTTGTTACTGGAACACCGGATCAAGTATCAAACGAAGTTGCCAGCCACACTGGAAAGTACCTTAAATCCAAATTACTTGTAAGCCAGACTATAAGAAAAAATAAAAGTGGTGTACGCTCTTAACTACTTTTATATCAAATAGAATCCTACACGAATCTCAAGACATTGTGGAGCTAAGAAAGAAAGTTCTGATGCTTCCTTATGAGCCTGGAGTATATATGATGAAAGATAATGATGGAAAAATTATCTACATAGGTAAAGCAAAGAATCTCCGAAAGCGTGTACTGTCTTACTTTACCCATAGAGAGTCCAACACTTCCAATTGGAAGACAGCTAAACTTGTCAGTAAAATCCAGGATGTTGATTTCCTTGTTACAGATAATGAAATCGAGGCCTTTTTGCTAGAATCGAATCTAATAAAACAATACAGGCCCCTTTTTAATATTGATCTTAAGGACCAACAGAGATACACGTATCTTAAAATTTCAGATGAAAAATTTCCTAGGTTACTAGTAGCAAGAAGGAACAGAGATGGCAAATTTACCGGAACAAAAGGTAAAGTATTTGGACCTTTTGTACATGGAAGTTCTAAATTTCTCACCATAGGTTTATTGAGAAAAATCTTTAAAATCAGGATATGTGACAGGCTTCCAAAGAAACCTTGTCTTGAATACTTTATCAATAATTGTGATGCACCATGTATCAATAACGTTACTGAGAATGAGTATATAGCAAATGTCCTATCATTAGAAAATATTCTTGCTGGAAGAAAAAGCATTGACGACTTTATAGAAAAAATGAAGGAGGATATGAAGGTTGCATCAAGTAACCTTGACTATGAGAGAGCAAAAGCAATAAGAGACACAGTTAACAGACTGGAAAATTTGAGAACAAAACAAAAAATAGAATATTCAATTAGTTCAAGATCCGAAGAAGAGTACGTTGGTATCAGGTACGACCCTTTACAATCCAAAGCACATATTTTGATTTTGAGGAGATATCGTGGTGTAATCAGAGATAGAAAAAAATATCAATTTGATTTGATTGGGGATAACTCATTTTCCACATTCTTGTCACAATATTACTATTCCAAGTCGTCTGTGCCACGATTTATTTATGTCAATGAGGAACCAGACTCAAAACAAGCACTTGAAAAATCTCTGGAAAGAACTGCGTCGCACAAGGTGAACATTATTACAGTGTCGAATAGAATCGATATTGAACGAAAGCAGTTGATGGATCTAATCGTTAGAAATTTATCGACGTATATCTTAAAAGGTTTTGAACCCTCGCTACTTGATCTGAAAAAAGCATTAAAGCTTAAAGCACTTCCTAAAATTATTGACTGTTTTGATGTTTCAAATCTTGGTTTATCGATAGCAGTTGGATCCTGTGTAAGATTTGTTAACGCAATTCCAGAGAAATCATTTTATAGAAAATTTAAAATAAAAACAGTAAGGGACCAAAATGATTTTGCAATGATAAACGAGATAGTAAGTCGTAGATACTCAAAGGAAGATAAACTCAATTTACCAGATTTAGTTTTAATTGATGGTGGTAAAGGACAGCTTAAATCTGCAGTCGAAGCTATATCAAAATTAGATCTAAAAATTCAGTGCATATCAATTGCAAAAGAAAAGGAAGAAATATTTGTACCATTTTCTGGTGCACCAATAGTTATTCCCAAGAGTAACAAATCACTCAAGATATTACAGTATCTAAGAGACGAAGCGCACAGATTTGGACTCGAATATAACATAAAGTTACGTGAATTAAAATAATTTTATTGTCACATATAAAGTGAAAAAAAAGTGTTCATGTACTTGTCATCATTTTCCTTTTTAAGGATGTGATTATTTTGATAATTGAATTCTGAGATATTGATTAGTCCTGTGTTTTTAGCCTCTTACAGCACCAAGTGTCATACCTTTAATCATCCTCTTTTGGAAGATCAGCATCAAGACGACAATTGGAATTAGTGCAATATTTATTCCTGCAG